>JBILCD010000226.1:0-3810 GCA_044353285.1 Crocinitomicaceae bacterium
CAAGAGGGCATGAATTCTTACTTCAACCGAGCTATAAGCCGAATAAAATTTTTGAAATCTACCTAAGATTTAGGCAACAACTGCGAGAAAAAAATAGCCGAGATTATTTAGGAAATGTAACGCCTCTTGAGGATGTATTGCAGCGAAATTACCGAATAAATCTTTCCTATGTTATCAATGAATCATTTACGTTTAAGTCTCGAATTGAATTTGTTACGGTTCATCGAAACAGTACAGGTCAGAAAAGAGGAATGCTTATAACGCAGGACCTTTTGTACAAGCCTAAAAGTTTCCCTTTGGATTTTTCCTTGCGTTATGCTTTATTTGATACGGATGATTATGATACAAGATTATATTCTTTCGAGAATAATGCCCTTTATGCTTTTGCAGTTCCGGCATATTATTATCAGGGGAGCAGGGCCTATGTTTTAATTCGATATTCATTTCTTCGGCATTGTGATTTGTGGGTACGTTATGGCGTATTTTTATATAACAATAGAACATCAATTAGCTCAGGAGCAGAGGGCATTATAGGCAGTCGTAAGACTGACTTAATTGTACAGTTGAGAATTTCCCTTTAATTTTTTTTATTTTTTTTTGTTACTTTTTTTTACAAGTTGCGTTATCGATTTTGTAAAGACTGCAAGCTTTACTTTCTCCAGCTTAAAAAAATAAATTAAAACTAAGTACTATGGCTATTAACATGATGTATTACCAAGATACTTTACGTCTTGAAGAGGAAAACCAACTTATCCAGAAGGCCAAGTTAAACCCTTCTCATTTTGCTCCTTTGTACAAAAAATACTACGAATCAATATTCCGGTATATCAACAAAAGAGTAGACGAAGAAGAGGTTGCTTACGACATCACATCTTGTGTTTTTGTAAAAGCTTTAACGAATCTAAGCCGATATGAATTTCGTGGTGTTCCTTTTTCTTCTTGGTTGTTTCGAATTGCTAAAAGTGAATTGTATCAATCTTTTCGTGATAAGCAAGCACAGAGAACAGTTAAAATTGACTCCGTACAAATAGCTCAGGTAATCGAGGATTTTATCGAGGACTACTCTGAAGTGAATAAAGCCAAATTATTAAAATGTTTGCCTTTACTGAAGGAAAATCAATTACAATTAATTGAAATGCGTTTTTTCGAGAAGCGCTCATTTAAAGAAATAGGTGAAATTATAGGATTAACAGAAAATAATGCAAAAGTGAAAACGTTTAGGGCATTACTCAAATTAAAAGAACTTTTTAATAAAACTAAATAATTCAATTATGGTAAAAATTTATATCGACAAACAGGAGGTAACATCAGCTGAAATCAATTCAAGACAAGATTTTAATAAAATCTTATCAAGGTTACCCACAAAGAAAAAATGGATAAATCCATGGTTTTATGGAGCTGTAGGTTTATCATCAATAATAGGAGCAATTTCTTTGTATATGTTGTTGATTTAATTCAAAATTAATTTTTAGATTTAACCAGTTTATTTCAATACTACTTTGTAGTTTTGCAGTAGATTGGTTTTTTTGTTATATTTGAACCATAATTTTTTTAAAATGAAATTTGTATTCATTCTATTTTCGATTTTCTCTCTAACTTTTTTGAGTGCTCAGCACATTAATTTTAATTCTCAAAAAAATTGGTCTTTAAATAAAAAAGAAATTCTTTTTGGATTTGGCGCTACTCAATTTAATGGAGATTTGGGCGGAGGTGCTACGGAAGGTATTGATTACAGTATGAAAGATATCGATTGGCCATCGACGGGCGTAAATGGTATGATAGGATTTCGTTATCGTTTTCACCCTTCGTTTGCAACCACGACTAAGCTAAGTTATTTTACCCTGAAAGGAGATGATAAATTATCTGAGGAATCCATCCGTAATGCTCGAAATTTAAATTTTAAGACAGGTGTGTTTGAACTTCAGCAACGCATTGAATGGATCGCTTTTTCCGTTGAAAAGTTTTCTCCAACGTATTCACTTCCTGGTAAAGCAAAAGGAAAAAATAAAAATCAGCAATATTATTTATTTACTGGACTAGGTGCTGCTTATTTTAATCCTAAAGGAGAATATAACGGAAAAGTGTATAATCTTCGGGATATAAAAACGGAAGGTCAAGCCAAACCGTATTCCCCAATTACCTTGACCATCCCTATGGGAGTTGGTGTACGTTTTGGGCTTGGTACTTCTTGGAGATTTGGTATTGAGGCATCATATGTTAAAACATTCTCAGATTATATAGATGATGTTTCCACTGTTTATGCAGACCCTTCATTATTTACTCCTGAACATGCTCTTGTGGCAAATCCATCTGACTACAGTGTAACGCAAAGCACTCCAGGTAATCCTATTGTTTTTGACTGGTTTGGTGCTTCATATCAGCGCGGTGATTCAAAACAAAAGGATGCTTTTTACCAGCTTAACTTCGTAATTACCCGAAACATTACTTACAAAGATTATGGTCGTCAGCGATCAAAATCTATTTCTAAATCGTCAGGTAAGTACAAGGTTTAAGAGTTTAATTTTTTATTCGTTGTAAAAGTTATATGGTTTTATATAACCTTTTTAGGTCTCTTCTCTTTTTACTTCCTGCCGAAAAAGCCCACTCCTTTACTGTATTGCTTCTAAAAGGCACCTTAAAATTACCTTTTTCTAAGTATATTTTTAAGCGTCTTTTTTGTGTCGAATCGCCATTATTAGTGCGTAATGTTTTTGGCATCGACTTTCCTAATCCAGTTGGCTTGGCTGCTGGATTTGATAAAAATGCTTCTTGTTATCGTGAAATGGAATATTGTGGTTTCGGATTTGTCGAAATTGGAACGGTAACCCCTGTGGCTCAGCCGGGTAATGATCAGCCACGATTATTTAGATTGAAAAAAGATGAAGCGATTATTAATCGAATGGGTTTCAATAACAACGGAATGCATGCGGCGGTAGAAAATTTGAAAAAGAAATCGCCAAATTCAAAACTCATTATAGGAGGTAATATTGGTAAAAATAAAACGACCTTAAACGAAGATGCAACATCAGATTATATTGCTTCCTTTAAGGTATTATTTGACCATGTTGATTATTTTGTAGTGAACGTTTCCTCTCCAAATACTAAGGATTTGCGTGCTTTACAAGAAAAGGAACCCTTAAAAAAATTATTAGTTGCCTTGCAGGAAGTCAATGCGACCTTTCCTGTACAAAAGCCGCTATTGTTAAAAATAGCTCCTGATTTATCAAATGAGCAGTTAGATGATATCATTGAAATAATGCTTAGTATTAAGTTAGATGGTTTAGTTGCTACGAATACCACAACGGATCGTTCTGACTTGAAGGCTAGCTCAGCAATGGTTGAAAATATTGGAGCGGGTGGTTTATCAGGAAAGCCTCTGGAAAAAAGATCAACCGAGGTTATCCGTTATATTCACGATAAATCCAAAGGTGCTTTTCCAATCATTGGTGTTGGCGGAATTCATTCTGCAGATGATGCAATAGAAAAGTTGAATGCTGGAGCGAGTTTATTACAACTTTATACGGGATTTATTTATGAAGGACCTTTCTTGAACAAGCGAATAAATAAAGCTATTTTAACCAAGACCATCAATGAGCAGTAGCATTAAAATTATTGAATGTCCTCGTGATGCAATGCAAGGCATTGCTGAGTTTATTCCTACTGCTGATAAAATCACGTACATTAATAGCTTACTTAAATGTGGTTTTGACACCATCGATTTTGGAAGTTTTGTCTCGCCAAAGGCAATACCTCAAATGCGAGATACAGCTTCGGTTTTAAAGGGCTTGGAGTTAAACAATTCGACTAAAT
>JBILCD010000066.1:0-11238 GCA_044353285.1 Crocinitomicaceae bacterium
AAGGCCCAAAAGGAAATGCGAAATAAATATCCAACTGATCCAGAGAAATGGGCCGGGTTTGTGTTGGTGAGGTAGAAAGTAATATGATAAAGATTGTAATAATATCCCTTTTTGTTTTTAGAATTTTCTGTTTAAATGGACAGGAATTACGCTTAATGTTTCCGATTCAAAGTAATTATGACATTTCACATTGTCAATTTTCTGAGGATGAAAAATATTTTGCAACAATTGACAGAATGGGATTAACTAGAATTTATGATACAAGAAGTTTAAAATTGGTAACCTACTCTTATTTTAACTTTTCTTCGCCAAATAACACAAGAACTTATATGTCACCTTTTATAATTTTTAGTCCTGATTCAAAATTTTTTTTCCGTGGTGACCCAGATGGATTTGAATTATTTGAAATATGTGATTTAAATGGGAATCTAATAGTCTCGAACGAAAATTGTGATTCTTCCAGTTTAATAATAGATTTTGAAGGAAGGTTGCAAAAACTAAGTCCCGAAAATTTAAATAAAATTGGTAATAGCAACTTTAATATAAATTTTACTTTTTTCTTTAAAGATTCTACAAAAAAAAATAAATTGGAATTTTAAGCAGGCTAATAGTACTTTAAAAACCGAATTCAAGATTCAAAAAGCGATAAAGAATAACAAGTTAAATGATTATGATAATAGACTATTTTCAAACAAAACAATGCAATTATCAGCGTTTCATCAGAAATTTCAATTTTCTCGCGGTTTTGTTAGTGAGAATAATATAGATATCGATTTTTTTGAGTTATTCCATCTTAATGCGAATCAAGAATATAAAAAAACAGGGATAATAAATAATACATTTTATTCTGAATTGAGGTCTATTCACGGAAGTGCCAAGACATTAGAATTGGATTGTATAGGGAAATCTAGTAATTTCGAAATTCCAATAACTGATAATTATAGTTTTTTAAAGTTCCAAGATAAAGTTAATGAAATAGATAATTATTTAAAATATCAGTTTCGATGGGATGAAGATACTATTTCCAGGATTTTATTTGACAGTGTAATTTTTAATAAATTTAATGAAGGTAGAGAATTATCTATTTATAATTTAAGAAATAAAAAGCACATAAAAAATTTAGATTTTGATCAAGTTACTTTTCTATTAAATCGAGGGATTTTGTTGATTTCATACCCAACATTAAAAGATTCATTAAATACTTACTTATTGGATTTAAAAAATTTTAGTTTGATTGATTCCTTGATAACAAGCGGTTATTTAAAGGATATTTGTGATATTGATACTGTAAATAAATATTTCTGTTCAGTACACGATGTCCACTATGGAGCTAAAATTTCTTTTAAACATGATTATATCCATGGTTATCATAATATGGAGGAAAAAAATACAAATCTTCATAAAGGGATTCCATTCCCAGTTTTTTCCGATGATTTTAAATATGTAGTTACAACAAGCCTTGATGGTAAGACAAAAGTTTGGGATAATAAAACTGACAGTTTAATATTTGATTTGGATGATTCTTTAAAAGGAAGTTCCTTTACTTCTTTAGGTTATTATGACCAGTATAATAATTTGGTTTATGATGTTAAAGATAAAGTTCTGAGATGCTGGAATCCAAAAAATTCTAATATAATTTTCTCATTAGCTCTTTTTAATAATGGTGATTATTTAATTAAAGTGAATAACTCCCCATACTACATGTGTTCCAAGGACGCAAGCAAGATGTTACACTACGTAACTCCAAGTTTAAAAGTCATTGGTTTCGAACAGCTCGATCCAGTCTATAACCGTCCCGATATTGTTTTGGATAGCATCGGAAAGTATTTCGGAGGAGCAGATCAAGAGTTGGTCTCCAATTACCGTCAATCCTGGGAAAAGCGCATTGATCGCTTAGGCTTGGATAAAGAGAAACTGGGTAAAGGCGAGATTGCAGTGCCAAATGCAGAGATTGTGGGAGCAGATGCTATAGCATACGATAACAAAAATGGTAAACTAGACATCAAGGTGGCAGCAAATGATCCGAAATATCCTTTGCGCAGGTTTAATGTGTACGTAAATGAAGTGCCTCTCTATGGTTCTGATGGAATTTCCATTGCGCATTTGAAAAAGCAGGTTTGGGACACCACCGTGAGTGTTCCTTTAAGCATGGGCGAAAATAAAATACAGGTTTCGGTTATGAACGAACTCGGTTTGGAGAATTTCAAGTATCCTACCTATGTAAATTATACGCCATCTGAACCTATTGTAGCAAAAACGTATTATATCGGTATTGGCGTAAACGAATTCAAAGAGCCGGGGCATAAATTGAATTATTGCGTGAAAGATGTCACCGATCTATCGACTAGTTTTGGCGGTCCAAATACGGAGGTCAAGTTGTTTACCAACGTACAAGTAACCAAAGAGAATATCCTCGCCCTAAAAGACTACCTAGCTAAAACAACCGTTAACGATAAGGTGATTATTTCGTGCAGTTCCCATGGTTTATTGGATGACAGTTTAAACTTTTACCTAGCCATGCACGACGTGGATTTCAACAACCCCAAAGAACGAGGTTTGAAATACGAAGAATTGGAAAATCTGTTGGATGGTATTCCAGCCCGACAAAAATTACTCTTATTGGATGCATGCAACAGTGGTGAGAATGATAAAACGGAATTGATAAAACGAGAGCTGGGGCAAAAGAATTCTAAAATGGATAGCACACAAATACTAGCTGCTAGAGGTGTTATTGTCAAACTCGAAGATGAAAACAAAAGCAATTTCAAAAAAATGAACGAGTTGTTTGTGAACGTGCGCAACAACACGGGCTCGGTGATTATCTCAGCAGCCGGCGGACAAGAAAGTGCGTTGGAGGCTATTACGGTAGATGGAAAAAGTATCGAAAATGGGGCGTTTTCTTATTGTGTTTTGGAGTATTTGAAAAATAATAGCAACAATCCTGAAGAACTTACGGTCAATAAACTCAAAAACTATGTTGAAAAACGAGTAGAAGAAATCACCAACGGCAAACAACAACCCACTTCGCGCCAAGAAACGATGGAGGTAGATTGGGGCCTGAGGTAGAAAAATTTAATTAAAATAGTTATGAATAAAATTATATTTTCATTAGTAATAATTGCTTTTAGCAATGGATTCATATCTCAAATAAAATTTGACTCCTTAAAGCTGGCTTATAATGAAACTCATATTGATATTGTAGAAGGAGCTTGCTTTGGAAAAAAAAACCAATTCCTTGTAACTTACACTTATGAAGCATCTCATTTTTTTTTATGGGATGTTAATTCTAATAAATTTTTAAAGAAAATTAATGTTTCTCATAAAATTGAAAATATTACCTCAGGAGATGTTCAAAATAATTTCATTATTCATTTCAACCACAAATCCGTAGTGTTCGATATCGTAAAAAATGAAATTATTTCTTCCGAAAAAGCAAGTCTAATCGAAGATACTTTCTCCACATCTTCGATAATAATAAACCAATCTGTAATACAAACTTTAAAAAAAATAAAAGTTTATCTTAACCCTGCTTATGGTGAATGGAAGGAGTATTTACTTTATGATCATGGTGTAAGAATTGTTACTGATTTATCCCGCTTTATTGTAATGAATTTAGATGGTACAAAAGTTATTTTTTTTCGTGAGTTTCTTGATTACCCAATATTTAAGTTAATTTTTTCTGAAGACAGGAGTAAAATTTGCATTATAAACTCCAACTTAGGAGATGGTGGAACAGGAAATAAATTCGTAAGGATTTATGATATTAAAAATCCAACAAAAATTTCTGATCTTTCTCCTTCCAGCATTCAATTAAATTCTTTAATTAACAGATGCAATTCAAAATTTATTTTTTCTACAACAGATAGTTCGATTTTTAAATTCAATTATCTTTCCCCAAACCAAATAAATATAGTTGCGATTGAAAATTTACAAAATGTTTATGTTGGAAAAGATGTTTATGCAACTGTGAATTATTATGAAAATGATAAATTAATTAATTATTTATATAGATATGATTCTTTGCTTAGATTTAAAGATAAAGTTTATGATGAA
Organism: Crocinitomicaceae bacterium; assembly: GCA_044353285.1. Classification (GTDB taxonomy): domain Bacteria; phylum Bacteroidota; class Bacteroidia; order Flavobacteriales_D; family Crocinitomicaceae; genus UBA952. The sequence goes on from JBILCD010000066.1 coordinate 4,054, forward strand.
AATTTACTTATTTCAACTTTGGAAATCAATAATGATAAAAATGTTATTGTAACATCAAATAATGGTTTGATCGAATTTGAATTAGCTCCATTGAATAAAACACAAGTTTTATCATTTTCAGAAAACTACACGCATAATCCGTTTTACCATAGCTCCACTTCAACAATTTATTCATCTTGTGAAAATAAAATTTATGGTGTTTCAAAAGATTATAAAGTCCAAACTCACGAAATATTTAATATTGAGGATTGGGACGAAATGCTCGGGCCTGAAATAAAAAGATTTTTTATTGTGAATAATGAATTTATTTTAGCTTTTCTATCAAATGGAGATGTTTATAAAAAATATCTTTTTGAATCAAAAGCTATTAAAATTGGAGCTTTCATAAATATTGAATTGTCTGATGTTGATATAGTTAATGATTCTTATTATATAAGCGGGTTGAGTGTAAATAACAACAATTCTATACTCTATAAAATGGAACTTATAAATCATAACAATAGTATTAAATATAATGCCATTAAAGAATTCAATTATATTATTCAAAGTATTAAAATTGTAAATAATCTCATTTTAATCAATGATTTTGAAAAAATTCTAGTTTTGGATTTAATAAGTTTTAAAACAATCTATAGCTTCGAAGTTTTTAAAAACAACAACTGGCTCGTCAAACTCCCCAACTCCCCATACTACATGTGTTCCAAAGACGCTAGTAAGATGTTGCACTACGTCACACCAAGCTTAAAGGTAATCGGTTTCGAACAGCTCGACCCAGTCTATAACCGTCCGGATATTGTCTTGGATAGTATCGGGAAGTATTTTGGTGATTCTGACGGAGGAATGATTGATGAATATCGAAAATCGTGGGAAAAACGCATTGATCGCTTAGGCTTGGATAAAGAAAAACTGGGTAAAGGTGAGATTGCGGTGCCAAATGCAGAGATTGTGGGAGCAGATGCTATCGCCTATGAAAATAAGAATGGTAAACTAGACATCAAGGTAGCAGCCAATGACCCGAAATATCCTTTGCGCAGGTTTAATGTGTATGTGAACGAAGTCCCAATGTATGGTTCTGCTGGTATATCCATTGCGCATTTGAAGAAACAAGTTTGGGATACTACAGTGAGTGTTCCATTGAGTATAGGAGAAAATAAAATTCAGGTTTCGGTTATGAACGAGCTTGGTTTGGAGAACTTCAAATACCCTAGCTATGTGAATTATACGCCTTCAGAACCTATTATAGCAAAAACGTATTATATCGGCATTGGCGTAAACGAGTTCAAGGAATCCACTCATAACTTAAAGTACTGCGTGAAAGATGTCACCGATCTATCGATGAGTTTTGGCGGTCCAAATACGGAGGTCAAGTTATTTACCAATGCACAAGTAACCAAAGAGAATATCCTCGCCCTAAAAGACTACCTAGCTAAAACAACCGTCAACGATAAGGTGATTATTTCGTGTAGTTCCCATGGCTTGTTAGATGATAGCCTAAACTTCTATTTAGCCATGCACGATGTGGATTTTAATAATCCAAAAGCCCGAGGCTTGAAATACGAAGAATTGGAAAATCTGTTGGATGGTATTCCAGCCCGCCAAAAATTACTCTTATTGGATGCTTGTAACAGTGGAGAGAATGATAAAACGGAATTGATAAAACGAGAGCTGGAGCAAAAGAATTCTAAAATGGATAGCACACAAATATTAGCTGCTAGAGGTGTTATCATTAAACTCGAAGATGAAAACAAAAGCAATTTCAAAAAAATGAACGAGTTGTTTGTCAATGTTCGAAACAACACGGGTTCGGTAATTATCTCAGCAGCTGGCGGACAAGAAAGTGCTTTGGAAGCTATTACGGTAGATGGAAAAAGTATCGAAAATGGGGCGTTTTCTTATTGTGTTTTGGAGTATTTGAAAAATAATAGCAACAATCCTCAAGAACTTACGGTCAATAAACTCAAAAACTATGTTGAAAAACGAGTAGAAGAAATCACCAATGGTAAACAGCAACCCACCTCACGCCAAGAAACGATGGAGATAGATTGGGGCTTGAGGTAAATTTTGTACCTTTCACAGATGAATCGAATTCTACTGATAATTTTTATTCTTTCAAGTCTTAACCTATCTGCCCAAACCCAACCGAGGTTGGTGTTGCCGCTGGGGCATGAACCTGGTCGCAGAATTTCTAACATACAAATTAGTGAAAACAAAGAGTTAATTATAACTAACGCATATAAGGATTTTAATACCTGCATTTGGGATTTTAAAACTGGTAAATTAGTGCATAAAATACCAGGTGTTTTTTCCTGGTTGATTGATGAAATATTATTTGTTTACGAAATTAATGATGAAAATAAGTTAGTGTTTTATTCATATTTATTGGATAATTTATCTTTAATAAACTCTTTTAGCATTGATACAGAAATTCAGAATAACTCTTATCCAGGAATTTTAGTCATACCTGAAAAGAATCAACTTTATACTTTATTTAATAATCAAATAATTCAATACAATATCAATTCTGGGAAAAAAGAATTCGTTTTACCAATAACAAATTCTTTAGATGAGGCATCAGTATTGCAACAGCAGACGGGATTTGAAAATAAATTTTCATTCAACCCTTATCCTAACGAAGCATTTAATGGTAATAAATCTAAATTTATTTTTTGGGATAATAAAGAATTTGACAATACAATTAAAGTAAATGCATATATTTTTGATATTAATTCAAGGTTATTTAACAACATTACTATTGATTTTGATTTTGAAAAAGAAAATACAGATAACCAAATAATTGATATTCAATTTGGTTTAAAGGATACAATATTTTGTTTTAAGAGAAATTCAATTTCCAAGTATAGTCCCAATGGAAAATTTATAAATAAATATGATTTTCCTGAAGAAAATAATTCAGTAATCGAGAAGGTTTTTGTAAATATAGAAACAAATGAAATTTTATTAAATTTCCATAAAATAACAAACGGAATTCCATTTTACCATTTTTTTGATGGTAAAAAAATGAATCCAATTTTTGATAACCCTCCAACGGGAAATTATGGTAAATTGAGTCCTTTGGAATGGAACAATAGCTCATTTTTAAAATTTTCACCATCTAAAAATGATAATCAGGCACTTAATTTTTATGAGAATACTTTGGACTCTATTGAATTTGTAAATTTCTTAGATGTCCTAGACGATAGCCTAGATTTGGAAATTATCTACTTCGAAAAAGGCAAAGAAAAATCCAAGATTAAACATAGTTTGTTTTTCACTCAAGGGGAATTTGAAAACTGGGATTTGTTTACCTACTTTAAAAAATTAAAGGATGGTTCTTTTTTTTACCCTAACTATTTCTTAAACAAACAAAAAGAAGGGACTTATGAATATAATCTGATTGTTTTTGACGATTCGCTGCGAGAAGTGAATAAAACAAATTTATTTAAAACAAATATAAACAGTTCTCTTAGAGATTATAATTTTGAAAATGCAATTCGTTCGAAAGGTATTGAACTAACTCCGATATTACCAATTCAAGATACAAGTATTAACATTTCCTTTGAAAATTTTAGAAGAATAAATGGAAGAATTTATTATCAAAAAAATGATAGTTCCATAATAGAACCTTTTTCATACAAAGATCGATATTTGGATATTAAAACTGGAGAAATTCAGTTGGACAATGGTCTTGAAAATTTTCCAATTCCTATACTAAAAAATTTGAAAAATGATTTTAATAATCAAGAACAATATAATAATGATTACCCAGATGAAGAAGATAGAAATTTTAGATTAGACATTTTTGATAAGTCTTTCATTAAGAGTTTCTATTTTACTGATAGTAATTTCACAGAATACAATCGAGTTCCTATTATTTTTAAAACGGACAAAGGATTTTTGGTCAGTATTTTGAATTGGATTATTATACTTGATAGTAATCTTGATAGTATATCCTCTTTCAGAAACCCAAAGGAATTTGTCTTTAAAAATTCATTTTCAAAAAATGGTGATTATCTTGTTCAAACCTATTTTAATCAGAAAAGTGAATTTCTAATTGAACAAATAGATTTGCACACAAAAAAATCAAGTTGGATAATAAGAAATGACAACACTACTATTCATGTTGTAAAAATTGTAATGACTGAAACTTCAGTAATCTGCTACTATAACTCAGGTTTAATCGAATCATATGACTTAGAATCTGGAAAATCAAGCAATAAAATAACCGTAGGACGAAATAGAGATATCAGTAAAGTTAAAAATCCATTTTATTTAGTTGAAAATTATTTAATAACAGAAGGGAAAGGAGAGTTCATTCAAGTATTAAATTCTAAATCATTAAATTTATATTACTCAATTATTGATCTCGGAAACGATAGATTTCTGTTTTTAGATAAATATGGAAGATTTGATTGTTCGGAAGAAGTGATGTCCTTGTTATATCTAGTTTGCGGTAGCGAAATAATCGATCTAGCCCAGGTCAAAGATTCGCTTTGGATTCCTAATTTAGTGCAGCGCATCATGAATGGTGAGAATTTAGATCATCTGCCAAAATTGAGTGAATTGAATATTTGTGGTGTAACTCCTGTGGTTGAGCCTTTGGAGAATGATAAATCGGGTAAACAAGGGTATCGCATCATACCGCGATCGGGTGGTGTGGGTGATGTGGATGTGTATATCAATGGTGTGGTGCGTCTTTCTACGAATGCCAAAAAACTGAAACGCGAAGAGGGCAACTACATGCTTTATGTTGAAAAAGAACTCTTGGAGCTGTATCAAATATCGGGACAAGAATCGAAGGTAAAAGTGATTGCCAAAACAGCCAATAATAGTATTAGTTCAAGAGGCGTTGTAACTGAAATTGAAACGGAGGTGAAAACCACTTTCAAAAAACCGTCTCTCCATGCCATCATGATTGGTGTAGACGATTACAAAGGCGAGGGCTTGGATCTGAACTATGCCGCAAAAGATGCCAACGATTTACAAACTGTATTGCAAAAATCAGCTCAAAAGTTCTTCAACATCGATGATACGAGCAGAGTGCATTTTTACAACCTAACTGTTAACCGCTCGGGAGCAAATGGGAACGAGAAAATCAAAGGAATAACACCAGATAGAACGAATATTATTAATACAATTGCTGAAATTGAGAAAACCAGTAAGCCCGAAGACATTTTGGTTTTGTTTTTTGCCGGACATGGCGAAATTGTGGATAAGGATCAATTATTATTACTCACATCCGAATCGAGTAGAGAGGATTTCAAAGGGCTTCGAATGCGCGAATTATTGGAATTACTCAATAAGGTTCCGGCAGGAAAACGCGTTCTGATTTTAGATGCTTGTCATTCCGGTGCAGCTATTAACAACTTGGATATGGCTCAGCTAACGGGTAAGCGCGACGTGAAAGATGCCGAAAGACAATCGCAACGCTTGAAAGAATTGGATAAATTGGCCAGTAAATCGGGATTTGCCATCATCACTGCTTCTTCATCCGACCAAAAAGCACTTGAACTTCCTCAATACGAACACGGTTTAATGACTTACGCCTTGCTAAATGCAATGTTGAACAACAAAAGTTCGCTTGATGAAAACAACCAACTCCAATTAGACAAATGGCTGATGGCTACCGAAGAAGAAGTGCGCAAACTCAACGCTAATCAAAGTGCCGAGCGCATGGTTCCCATAAACTTTACCCTCGGAAAAGTAGATGATGAAGTGAGGTCTAGTATTGTATTGAAGGAGATACCGTTGGTTTACATAAAAAATGTAATAAACACTGATTTGGCATACGATAACCTCGAAATAGAAACCAAACTCAACGAATATTTTTCGAATCGAGCTCGTGGAGGTGATAAGAGTTTACTTTTAGCATCAGTAGATCAATCGAATGCTACTCTGGTCAACATACTTTATACGAAAGAAAAAAACATTATGAATCTGAAAATTACCATTCTCAAAAACAACCAAGTTCACAAGCAATTCACCAAAACCGGTACAGAAGCCCAACTCAACGATCTCATCAAAGAAATTGCCTTGGAGATTGAAGTCGGGGTGAAGTAATTCCCAATGAAAAATCTTTTTCTTTTACTCTCATTTCTTTTTTTGTTTGGAAATGCCTTTTCACAAGTATAACCGAGATTGGGTTTGCCGGTGGGGCATACAGATAATATATTTTCTGACGTATTAAGTCCCGACTCAGCAAAAGCTTCGCTCGATACAGGCTTCTCACCCAAAACGTTATAAAATAAAAAATCCCCAACTTTTGTTGAGGATTTAATTCGTGGAGTCCACTGACCTGTTCTCGAACCCCTTTTTGGTGGATTTGAACAAATTAGACCTACTTTATAAAACGATTTTTGAGACTAAATGATTTTCATAAAATCGATTGAGTCAACTAAGATTTCGCGAATGAAATGAGCGGTTCAATTTGACGTTTATCTGCCAGTTTCAATGCTATGATATAGTCTTTTCTTTTATCAGTCACATTCACCAAATTGGAACTCCCCCAAGAAAGAAAAGTTTCTCCATAAAGTTTCTCCATGATCAAATCTGCCATCATTCTTGAATGTCTTCCATTTCCATTTGGAAAACAATGAATGCTTACTATTTCATGTTTAAACCGAATTGCAATCTCAATACATGGAAACGTGTTATTTTCATACCAAAATTTTGTATTATCGATTAGTTGCTTCAGTTGCACTGGAATTAAATAACTCTTTATTCCCAAATTCTTTTCTGAATTTCTAAATGAACCTGCCCATTTCCAAACATCCCCATACATGCGTTTGTGTAAATCCTTGACAAACTTTTCAGAAAGCAATTCTTCGGCTTTGATTTTCTTACCAAATGTCCATTGAATTGCCTTCTCAATATTTAGTTGCTCAAATTCATCCAACTCCTCTCGAGTAGTTATTGATGGTATTTTCAATCCATCTTTTTCTTCCTCGCTTAAAGGAGTTTGTCCATCTATATAATTAATCTCTAATCCCATAAATATTTTGGCATTTCAAATTTGATTTCCGCTGTTTTCTGCGCTATTGCTTTTTCGATGCGTTCCTTGGAATTTTGCTGATTCTCCAACGTCATAGTAGCATGTGTTCGCATTACAATTTCGGTGGCTAATTCTTTTGCTCTCTTTTCAATCATTTGTTCCAATGATTCATGCTTGGAAACAAAACCATAAACCAA
>JBILCD010000067.1:0-11166 GCA_044353285.1 Crocinitomicaceae bacterium
ATTTGCTGTAACTGCAACTCTCCTTTCAAATAACCAAAAAATAGATCGCCTGACAATTGTTTTGTTAAAGAAAGGAGAGTTGCAGTTACAGCAAATTATTCCTGTCGACCAAGAAAAGAAATCCGTAGTAACTAAGTTATTTATCTTTAAAACGAAATAAATCGTTTTTCTAAAAATACTTCTCTTTAGCTGATTTTTTTTTGGAGACAAAATATTAATCACTACATTTGAGAAAATTAAAACCATGAAAGCATCCTTTCGCACTGTTGTTTTAGCAAGTTTTTTACTTGTATTATTTGCTTCTTGTGATAAATATCCAAATGGGCCTAGCTTTTCGCTTCGCACCAAAAAGGCTCGTCTTTGCAATGAGTGGGTATTAACTAGCTATCAAGTAAATGGGAATGAATTTATTGAAAATCAACCAGAAGTAAAAATGGCAATTGACAAGGATGAAACCTATTCTATTTCAAGAACCACTTCATCTTTAGGTCAAATCCAGACGGATTATGAGCATGGAACATGGACATTGGATTCAGAAGGAACTGTTTTATCACACTTAATAAGTGGCGAAGAATACCCAGTAGATTTTACGATTAATGAATTACGCAATAAGTCCCTAACGCTTCAGTATTATAATGTGCAAACAAACAATACGTACATTATGGTTTATAAGCAGGTGGAGTAATTAGCTAAACCTAGGATCCGTTTCCATTACATGACCGCATGCAGAGCATGTTCTCATTTCTTCAGAAGCATAAAATTCTCTAAAACGGCTAATAAAATCCTTTTCGATATTTTCTAATGGAAATTGATACGATTTTAACGGATTATTGCACGCTTCACAAAACCACATTAAGCCATCTTGTAATTCGCTTCCTTTTCTAACTCTTTCAATCACTAAACCAATTGTGTTTTCACCTCGGATAGGAGAATGTGGCACCTTGGCTGGCAATAAAAATATATCTCCTTCGTGAATTTCAATATTCTTTGCTTGCCCATCCTCTTGAATTCTAACAGTAATCGACCCCTCAATTTGAATGAATAATTCTTCACTTTCGTTGTAATGATAATCTTTTCTAGCATTTGGTCCACCGACAATCATTACGATAAAATCACCCGCTTCGACATATAGGTTTTTATTAGAAATCGGGGGTTTTAATAAATCGCGGTTTTCAGCAATCCATTTCTTAAGGTTGAAGGGTGCCAACATATCAATGAGTTTTGGTTAAAATTAAAAAGATTATTGATTTTAATGCTGAATCAGGTCATAATGTTTTGTAATAAAACGATACGGATGCTTATCATCAATTTCTTGCGTGATGACTGTGCTGCTTTTCCAATCGTCTAAGGTGATTTCTGGAAAAAACACATCTGCTGAAAAGGTCGCTTCGACATGTGAGATAAACATTTCGTCGATGCATTTCTCCTGCAAAGCCAGTTGGTAAATTTCTCCGCCACCAATAATAAAAAGTTTTTCGTTAGCATCATGAAAATGCATTAAACAAGCTTGTAAGGTATTAAAGACTAAACAGCCCGGAATCTTTAAGGCGCTGTCTCGACTTAAAATTACATTGGTTCTATTTGTTAAAGGGCGATATTTTTCAGGGATTGATTCATAGTTTTTTCGTCCCATGATGACAACGTGATGCATGGTTGTTTCTTTGAAAAAACGCATGTCATTGGGAAGGTGCCACATTAAATCATTGTTTTTACCAATGCCATTTTCGGCATCCATTGCTACTATTATTGTGGCTTTTCTCAAACTGCTACGATTCCTTTAATATGTGGATGTGGGTCATAATTTGTCAATTCAAAATCATCGATTGTAAATTCAAATATATCCTTCACTTTAGGATTAATATTCATGGTAGGCAACTGTCTTATTTCTCTAGTTAGTTGTAATTCAACTTGTTCAAGATGATTAGAATACAAATGAGTATCGCCAAAGGTATGAATGAATTCTCCCACCTGAAGCTCGCATACTTGGGCGATCATCATTGTTAGTAATGCGTATGAAGCGATATTAAAGGGAACACCAAGAAAGGTGTCGGCACTTCTTTGGTATAACTGACAGCTTAACTTGCCCTCCGCCACATAAAATTGGAATAAACTGTGGCAAGGTGGCAATGCCATTTGGTTGACATCGGCCACATTCCATGCTGAAACGATTAGTCTTCTTGAATCTGGATTGGTTTTTATTTGATGAATCAATTGCGAAATTTGATCGATTGTACCGCCATCTTTTGTTGGCCAACTCCGCCATTGGTGCCCATAAACCGGACCAAGATCCCCATTTTCATCAGCCCACTCATCCCAAATACGAACATTATTTTCTTTTAAGTATGCGATATTGGTATCGCCTTTCAAGAACCATAAAAGCTCATGAATAATTGAGCGAAGGTGTAGTTTTTTAGTGGTAAGACAAGGAAACCCTTTGTTAAGGTCGAAACGCATTTGATATCCAAAAACGGAAAGTGTACCTGTTCCAGTTCGATCTTCTTTTTTTACACCGTTTTCAAGAATGTGGCGCAGTAATTTGTGGTATTGATCCATGCTTATAAAACTTACACTACAAAATTAATGTAAATCACCACCACTCTTAGTTGTTTTAATGACGATTTTTGAACAAGTTAATAACCGAAATCAATAGGATAGAATTATGTATCTTCGTGGCATGTTAAAATCAATAATGATTTTAGGGATTGTAGCTTCTTGCCTTTCGTTTTATGCGCAGGAGGCCGTTTTCGTTAAACGAAAATGGTTGGGCACCTACAATGGAATCGTGCCAGCTTATCGTTTGAATACCGGAAATGAATTACTAGATGTTGAATCAGATAAGCTCAGTATCATTCTTTCAAAGGCATCTTTTAGCATCAGTTTTGGAGCGTTTTCCTATACTGGTCAATATACAACTGTTGTTAAGAATAAAAATAAATTACGCATTGAAGGAAAGATTGAGGGGCGCACCGTAAACGAGTATTTTTTAATCGATCGAAAAAAGAAACAACTAACACGGTCAGGAATTATTCCACAGCCAGATTCAACCCTTGATAAGCTAAGAAAAAAACAAGGTGAATGATGTCCCTTTTCCGATGTTACTCTTAACTTCGATTTTCCCTTGGTGAGCATCCATAATTAATTTAACGTAATACAAGCCTAAGCCAAATCCTTTTACATTATGAATATTGCCGGTAGGCACACGGTAAAATTTCTCGAAAATTTCGCGTTGATTTTCTTTCTTAATACCAATGCCATTATCTATAATTTCTATTTTTAAGCCATTGCGTTCATTGCTTGATTTAATTATGATGGTTGGATTTCCCTCGCAATACTTTACAGCGTTATCAAGTAGATTGTAAATCACATTTGTAATGTGAACAGGATCGGCATGAATGTCTGAAACGGTAGCTAATAGGTCTAATTTAATAGATCCACCCTTGCTTAAATGGTGTAATTCAAAATTGTCTTTGACCTCCTGTAATACATCATGCACATTAAATAATTCTTTATCCAAAACAACTTGATCCTTATCTAATTTTGCTACGTTTAACACTCGCTCTACTTGCTGCTCCAGGCGCTTATTCTCTTTAAAGATAATGCCAGCATATTTATTTACTTTTTCAAAATCAGCCACTTCCAAGCGCATGAGCATTTCACTCGATAAACTGATGGTTGAAATAGGCGTTTTTAGTTCATGTGTCATGTTATTAATAAAATCGTTTTTTATTTCCGATAAGCGATTTTGACGAATGATGATGGATAAGCTAAAGCCAAAAAAGATCAAAATAAGAAGTAGAATAACGCAAATATATATCCATGGAGAAATTAGCGTTTCGGATTTTATCGACTTAATCTTGAGATCAGGAAAATAGACAGTGAAGTAGTGCCCATCTTTTTTTAAATTTAATTTCTCTGGGGTTATGCCATGTGTTTTATCTGGAACAGATGCATACAAGGAATCTTTGGTGTATTTAATAAGGCTTCCTAAAACAATTGAATCGGTGAAACAATCATAGATTCCGTAAATGAAATCTTGATGTATATTTTGATTATCGAATTCCTTTTTTAATAAGGTTTCTAAGTAATATGGCTGAAGATCTTCTTGAATATCAACAGTAAAATGGTTGTTTTTAAGTTCTTTGACTGCCCCATATACCTCGTAGTTCACATTTGTTTTTAAATTAATTTGTTTCAATACTTTTTTTAGCGAAACTTCTACTTGCTGAGTAAATTCTTTGAGGTTTAAACTATCTGCTTTAGCCTGAATCGCGATGTTGGTTTCTTGAATACGAATGGTTTTTTCCATCCATAACAACTGAACGGTCAAAATCGTTACCAAGGATAATATCCCTAAAATAATGACTGTATGTATAGTTCTATTTTTCATACCTAATTCAAACGAAGGTACAACGAAATAGCTAAGGTGACATTAAAATCCTTGCACACCATTTACTGTGGTATATTTTAAGATGTTTTTTTTATCCGGATAAATCCTTGAAAAGGCAGATTGCACAGCTAATGTTCCTTCGTGAAAACCACAAAGAATCAATTTCAATTTATTTTGATACGTATTCACATCTCCGATAGCATATATTCCCGGGATATTTGTTGAATAATCTAGGGTATCTACTTTAATCGCTCCTTTTTCAATTTCTAATCCCCAATCTGCAATAGGACCAAGACTTGGTTTTAGGCCAAATAATGGGATAAAGTGATCGGTGTTTTTCACAATTTCGCCATCTTTCTGATGATGAATAATCACGCTTTCAAGGGCATCTTTTCCTGAAAGTCCAACAACCTCCGCTTCGGTTATCAATTCTATTATACCTCGTTGTGCTAAATCGATGACTTTTTGAACTGAGTCCAAGTGCCCACGAAAAGAACTATTACGATGAACCAAAATCACTTTTTTGGCAATTTTTTGTTCCGCTAAAAATATCGACCAATCCAGTGCAGAATCTCCTCCTCCTGCAATCACGCAGGTTTTATCCTTATAAAAATTAGGTTCTTTGATGATGTATTCAACTCCTTTGTCTTCATATTCGCGTATGTTTTCTATAGGAGGTTTTCGTGGTTCAAAAACACCAAGTCCACCTGCAATCATGACGATTGGCGCCTTGTGCTTTGTCCCTTTTACACCCGTAACGATAAAGGTGTTATCGGCTTGTTTTTCAATACTTACAGCGGCTTCTCCAAGGGTGAATCCCGGCTTGAAGGGTGCTGCTTGTTCCATTAAATTATCAATAAGTTCTCCTGCTAAAATAGTTGGGAAACCAGGGATATCATAGATTGGTTTTTTGGGATATATTTCAGAACACTGCCCACCGGGTTGAGGCAATGAATCAATTAAATGACATTTAAGTTTTAATAAGCCCGCTTCAAAAACGGTGAATAAGCCCACCGGACCGGTTCCAATAATGATAATATCTGTTTCTATCATACTTCTTTTTATCTACTTTCTTAACATTTTTAGTAGGCGAATTGTTTATTTCAATAATCTGGTTTGCGTGGTTTATTTTCCATGATTAATTCAATTCGCTCCATTACATCAGTAGTAAGTAATTCCTGCGCTGAAATCGCTTTAAGATTTTCGCTTAACTGACTTGTTTTACTTGCGCCTAAAATTACGGTACTCACATTGTTGTTTTTTAGACACCAAGCCAAGGAAAGAACAGGAAGGCTTAGGCCAATTTCGGCAGATAACTTGGTCAATGCAATCGCTTTTTGAATTTTTCCTTCGGTAAAGTTTTTATCCTTTAACCAATCTAAACCATCCATTCCCAATCTCGTTTCTGTTGGAAAACCATCGTTGTATTTTCCAGTTAAGATACCACTAGCTAATGGCGACCATATTGTGGTGCCTAGGCCTACCGTTTTATATAATTGTTCGAATTCCACTTCAATTTTATGTCGAGTAAAAAGGTTGTATTCGGGTTGTTCTACTACTGGCCCAATTAGATGGTTTTGTTTCGCAAACATATGTGCTTCCATTATTTCTTGTGCTGACCATTCGCTGGTTCCCCAATATAACACTTTTCCTTGTGCAATAAGGTGATGCATCGCCCAAACAGTTTCCTCAATTGGGGTTGCTTTATCGGGTCGGTGACAAAGGTAAAGATCTAAGTAATCAACCTGTAAACGTTTAAGCGCTTGGTGACAAGCTTCAAATACATGTTTTCTATTCAATCCTTTTTGAGTAGGTAATTGTCCGCCGCTGCCAAAAAATACTTTGCTGCTTACAATATAACTATCGCGTGACCATCCCAACTTAGTTAGAATCTTGCCCATTACCTCCTCACTCATCCCGCGTGAATAAATCTCAGCGTTATCAAAGAAATTAATACCATTGTCATACGCAAGCGTCATCAGATCTTCGGCAATGCTCGTGTCAATTTGTTTTCCGAAGGTTAGCCATGACCCAAAAGATAATCGGCTTATTTGCAAACCTGTTTTACCTAAAGCAACGTATTCCATAAGTCAGTAATTATTTCGTGCAAAAATAGGCATTTTAACAAATGTGCCCAAAGAAAAAAGCGAATATAAAAATAGATTAATTTTAGTATTTTTGTTGAAAACAATCACATGTACGGACTCGTAAACAAAGCCATTAAGGATTTAGTTGTCACCAATCATGGTGAAGAAATATGGAAAGAAATCTGCAAGCTTTCTGATTTTGAAGATGAAGAGTTTGTTGGGATGAACCCATATCCAGATAAGCTTACTTATGATTTAGTTAAGAATGCTTCTCATATTTTAAAAGCGGATGCGGCCGATATTTTGGAAGCGTTTGGCGAATATTGGATTTTGTACACTGCTAATGAAGGGTATGGCGATTTGATGGATATTTCTGGAAGTTCATTTGTTGAGTTTCTAAACAATATGGATATGCTCCATTATCGAATTAACAATATAATGCCTGAACTGGTTGCTCCCCAATTCTCAACTAGAAATGAAAAAGAAAATTCTATTGAATTAGAATACCGTTCACATAGAGAAGGTTTAACGCCAATGTTAATAGGTTTAATTAAGGGATTAGGGAAGCGATTCGATATGATTTGTCAAATTGAACAAATTGTTTTTAAAGGCCCAGATAGCGACTGTCATGTCTTTAAAATAACATGGTGATCTAATGTCATGAAAGCAAAAGAATCTGCGCCACTTGATGTAAACTCAATTTTTGAAGCACTCAACTTCTCAAATCCATATTCTTTACTACTCGATTTTAACGAAAAAATAATAGGGATTGGAAGTAATTATTTAAAATCTTCCAATGTAATTGATAAAGGTCAAGCATTCTTAGATATCTTTTCTTGGGAAACTATTTTCTCCTTTGCTAATTGGAACGAGAACCTTGAATCTCGAATTTATTTTTTTAGATCAAAAGATGAAAATCAACGGTATAAGGCTTCTATTAAAAAAACAAGTTATGGTTTTATTGTTTTAGCTTCTCCAATTATAAATTCAAAGTTTCACATAAACAATTATGGGGTTACACTCTCAGATTTCCCTAAACACGATTACCTAGTTGAATATGTTTTTTTATTACAATCGTCCTCTCGTGCTTTAGCCGAAGCAAGGAATTTGAATGAAAAATTGGTTGAAAAAAACAAAAGTATAGAAAGCGCAAAGGAAGAGTTAATTAGCCTGGCTAAATTTCCAAGTGAAAATCCAAATCCGATTCTCCGAATTAGTAAAAAATATAAACTTCTGTATTCAAATGATGCTTCAAACATCAAATTCATTATCGATTTTAAAATTGATATCAATGGGGTAAATGACCAAGAATTAAAAATAAACTTGGCTCATTGCTTGGAAAAGAAAATTGAAAATTTATCGCTTTACTTAACTCGTAACAAAAGAACGTATTTGATAAACATAAAAAATGTCCTTAACGCAGAGTATTTTAATATCTATGCGAATGATATATCTTTATTTTTATCGCAAGTTGAAGAAAAAGAAGAGGAACTAAATCAACTCAATATAAAAATTGATGAGCAGCGTAACTTTTATGAATATATCTTAAATAATTTACCATCCGATATTGCAGTTTTCAGCCGAGAGCATAAATACCTATTTATAAATCCTCAAGCTATTAAAGATAAGGATACGCGTGAATTTATGATCGGAAAAGATGATTTTGATTATTGTAAGTTAAAAGGTATTCCTACGGATTCTGCCAAATTTAGACGTGCCGCTTTTAGCAAGGTAATAACGGAAAAAAAAGAAATCGAATGGGAGGATGAGTTACTTGATTTAGCAGGTAATCGAAAGGTGGTTTTGCGTAAAATGGCTCCTGTTTTTGACATAGATGAACAACTTCGTTATGTGGTTGGATATGGAATTGATATAACAGCGATGAAATTGTCGAAGGATATACTTCAACAAAACAATCTTTTTCAAGCTACTTTAATGGATCTGGCAACAAAATACATCAATTTGCCAATCGAAAAAATGGATGTTACAATTAACGAGTCCTTGTCGCAATTAGGAAATTTTGTCCATGTTGATCGAGTTTATATTTTCACCTATGACCATAAGTCTAAAACAGCTTCAAACACCTATGAATGGTGCGCGGAAGGTATCGGTCCACAAATAGATAATTTACAATTTATTCCATTTTCAAGCATTCCATTTTGGATAGAAACACATGCTAAAGGAGATGAAATAATTATTGAAAAAACGACTGAATTACCTGATGGAACAGTTAAAGAAATGCTGCTTGAACAAGACATAAAGAGTGTATTTGCCCTTCCTTTAATGAGAGGAAATAAATGCATTGGATTTGTAGGATTTGATGCTGTGCTTAATTACAGAATTTTTTATGAAGACGAGAAGGATTTGCTCCGATTATTTGGGAAAATGCTCGTTAATCTAGAGATTCAAACTAATTTCCTTAAACAAATTAGTGCTAAAACAGAAGAAATTCAAAACATGAATACGGATTTGGAATTAATTGTCGCTGAAAAAACCAAACGAAATATTGAATTATCCAAATCAATAACGGATCAAGAAAAACTAGTAACTATCGGTGAAATTGCTTCTGGGATTGCTCATGATTTAAACACGCCATTGGGTGCTATTAAAATTGGAGCCGAAAGCATTCGATATACCACAAACGAATTACTAAAAAATATCGTTTGGAAGTGTTCGGAAGAGCAAATAAAATTCGCATGTGAAAGATCCGCGCAAAAACAAGGTGAATTATTTTTAGGGGGCCTTCAGTTACGGAGAGAAATAAAAGAATTTGAAGGTTATTTATCGCTAAACTTCCCGGCATTAAAAGCAGAATCTAACGAAATCGCAGGCTTATTTGTTAAAAGTAGAATCTCACTCTCCGAAACGAAATTTATTAAACAGTGCATGGAAACAGAAAACAGAAAAGACTTTCTGTTGCTGATTTATCATACTCAATTAAATAGAAATTTTATTGATACCATTCTATCGTCTAGCGAAAGAGGTGCTAAGGTGGTGCAAGATCTTCGGTCTTTTATCAAAGAGCCCCAAAACACGAGTAAAGGAATGGTCAATCTTCGAGAAAATATTGCTACTGTTTTAACTATTTTTAATTATGAACTGAAACGAAACATCGATGTTGAATTTACTGTGCCTGATTCCTTATCGCTTCTTGGTTTCGATATTAAGCTTTTTCAATTGTGGTCTAATATTATTAAAAATGCAATAGAAGCGATGGATGATAAAAAAGAACGTGGAAAATTGAAAATTAATGGTAAAAAGACTAAAAAAGGCATTGAACTTAGTATTGAAAATAATGGACCACTTATTCCTGAGCAAATCCAACAAAAGATTTTTGAAAAGTACTTTACCACCAAATCAGGCCAAAATGGTTCTGGATTGGGTTTAAGCATTGTGAAAAATGTGTTGGTTATGCATAATGCGACTATATCGCTCAATTCAACTTCAGTGTCAACTACTTTTACAATTTTCTTTAATGAATAGATGTGAACATAAAAAAACCGTTACAACTGCTCAATAATTTATATTTATATCTATTTTTGTCGCATGGATGAAATAAAATATGCTGTCGTTTGTGTAGATGATGATGCCTTTATACTACAAATGTTAGGCTTTCAATTATCAAAAATCGTTGATCAAAAGTATACGCTCTTGGAGTATTTTACAGATCCTTCAGAGGCGCTTATAAACATCGACCAATTAGTTGCTGAAAAAATAGATATTATTTTTATTATTGTAGATTACTTAATGCCTAAAATGACAGGCGCCGAATTAATTCGTGAGATTAAGGCAAAGCATCCTAATTTGAAATGTGTCATGCTATCAGGACATGCGAATCCAATTTCGATTGAGGCCTTGAACAAAGAAAATATGCTTGAGTCATTTATTTCAAAACCTTGGAATGAAGAAGAGCTTTTTGATACGATTCGCCCAATATTAGAGGGCTACACTCGATAATCTTTTTTCATGAAAACAATTCTGCTTCTTGGCGCTGGAATGTCATCTTCCTCCTTGATTCGATATCTGTTAGTAGAGTCTGAGAAATTTGATTGGAAACTAAACGTTGTCGATCAAAATACTGCGCTTGTTTTGAAGAAAATAGCCAAGCACCCCAGAGCAGAAGCACTGTCTTTTAATGCCCTTGATACCACGGAAAGAAGAAAAAATATCCAAGAAGCAGATTTGGTAATTTCTATGCTCCCAGCTCGATTTCACCCCGATATTGCTAAAGATTGTATCGAGTTAAAAACGAATTTAATTACGCCTTCTTACCTTGCTCCAGAAATGAAAGCGTTAACGGAAAAAGCCGTCCAGGCGGGTGTGATTATTATGAATGAAGTTGGGGTTGACCCTGGAATCGATCACATGAGCGCAATGCAGATTATCCATAAAATACAAGGGTTAGGAGCAGAAATGGTGAGCTTTAAATCATTTTGTGGTGGATTAATTGCGCCAGAATCAGATAATAATCCTTGGCATTATAAATTTACATGGAGTCCTAGAAATGTGGTTTTGGCTGGACAAGGATCAGCTGCGGCGTTTATTCAGAATAATGACTTCAAATATATTCCCTACAATCAATTATTTAAAAGAACGGAACGGTTTGTAATTGGTGATTTTGGTGAATTTGAAGGATACGCAAATCGCGATTCATTTGCCTATCGTGAAACCTACGGTTTATTTGATATTAAA
>JBILCD010000009.1:0-29406 GCA_044353285.1 Crocinitomicaceae bacterium
TTAGAAATTTATTTAATGCAAACTACATCGATCATCTTTCCCGTTTAAAAAATATAAGTATGCCATCTCCTGGTAGAAGCATATACCTATCTTTTAACTATTTGATTAACTATAAACTAAAAACCAAAAACAATGAAAACTAACCTTTTATTATTTGCCGCGGCAATTTCATTTGTTGCCTTAACCAGTTCTTGCAAAAAGAATCAATGTTCTGAATGTCACTATGACAAAGGCGGACTAGAGGTTGCTTTGGGAGAATTTTGTGGCGATGCTTTGGAAGACCTAGAGACGCTAGGATCATTTACGGATACAACTGGAACTTATGTAGTTCATTGTGAAGGACATTGATTTGTTGAGAAAAGCGAATGTTTCTTTTTCATCATTGATTTCTGTCCCCAATTAAAGAACTTAGACGTGTTATAGGATGTCCAAATATTAATTACCTATAATCTTTTCTTGTTGTCAGGGGTTCTTAATTTGCTAATTTAATCCATTTTATCTTTTCTTCTTTTGTTAGTTTAGATCAGAATAAATATGTATTAAATCCGGTTAGTTTCTCTATATTGTACAATATAATCGTTAATTTTGTATCGCTAAAATTACGTATGAAAAACACCTTGCAAATAGAAGCCACCATTGATCAAGCAATCGAATTGGGATTGCGTGCAGATGAGTTTGAAATGATTAAGGAAATCCTTGGGCGTACACCAAACTTTACCGAAACAGCAATTTATTCAGTGATGTGGTCAGAGCATTGTTCATATAAAAATTCAATTCTTTGGCTCAAAACCTTGCCGAAAGATGGCCCACATATGTTAGTGAAAGCTGGCGAAGAAAATGCTGGCTTAGTTGATATCGGTGGAGGATTGGGCTGTGTGTTTAAAATAGAATCACATAATCATCCAAGTGCTTTAGAACCATATCAAGGTGCTGCAACGGGTGTTGGTGGAATTAACAGGGATATTTTTACCATGGGAGCAAGACCAATCGCTCAACTCAACTCGTTGCGTTTTGGTGATATAAAGGAGGCGAAAACAAAATGGTTGGTCAAAGGAGTAGTGAAAGGAATTGGCGATTATGGTAATGCCTTTGGTATTCCTATTGTTGGTGGTGAGGTCTTCTTTGATGAATGTTATAATACCAATCCTCTTGTCAATGCATTCTCCGCAGGAATCATTGACACTAAAAAAATAATTTCTGCTACAGCCAAAGGTCCGGGTAATCCTGTGTTTATTGTTGGGTCTGCTACGGGTAAAGATGGAATCGCAGGAGCGGCATTTGCTTCAAAAGATATTACGGAAGATTCGGCTAATGATTTACCATCCGTGCAAGTGGGTGATCCATTTATGGAAAAATTATTACTCGAAGCTACTATGGAACTTTCCACTACGAATGCTATTGTTGGGATGCAAGATATGGGTGCAGCAGGTATAACTTGTTCTACTTGTGAAATGTCAGCAGCTGGAAATGTCGGAATGGAGATTTATCTCGATAAAGTACCAACTCGCCAACAAAATATGCTTCCTTACGAAATCTTGCTATCTGAATCGCAGGAAAGAATGCTCGTCGTTGTTAAAAAAGGAGAAGAAGAAACCGTTAAAGCAATTTTTGATAAATGGGATTTGCATGCTGAAGAAATTGGCCATGTAACGGATACTGGACGAATTTGTTATTATATGCACGGCGAATTGGTTGGTGACGTACCAGCTGAATCTCTCGTACTCGGTGGCGGTGCACCACAATATAAACGTGAGTTTTCTGAACCCGCTTATTATCAAGAATATAAAAAATTCAATATAAATAATGTTCAAAAACCAAAGGATCTTAAAGAAGTTGGTTTCGCATTGTTAGGCCTTCCAAATATTGCTTCTAAAAAATGGATCTATGAACAGTATGATTCCATGGTAGGAACGGCAACTATGACCACTAACAGACCTTCGGATGCAGCAATTGTTTTTATAAAAGGGACAGAAAAAGGGCTCAGCTTGACGGTCGATTGTAATGCTAGATTTGTAAATGCTGATCCAGAAATTGGTACCATGATTGCCGTTTCTGAAGCGGCAAGAAATATTGTGTGTTCTGGTGGAATTCCCTCTGCTGTTACCAATTGTCTTAATTTTGGAAATCCGTACAACCCAGAATGCTACTGGCAGTTCGTTGGTGCTATAAAAGGAATGAGTGCTGCTTGCTTAAAATTTGAAACACCAGTTACAGGTGGAAATGTTTCATTCTATAATCAATCAAATATCAAAGGAAAAGAAGTGCCCGTATTCCCAACTCCTACAATTGGAATGATTGGAATTGTGCCTAATGTTGATAATGTTATGACCCTGGACTTTAAAAAGAAAGGAGATCTTATTTTCTTAGTAGGTGATTATACAAACGACATTTCTTCTTCGGAATATCTGGCGACTTATCTTGGAATTAAGGAATCACCGGCGCCATACTTTAATCTGGAAAAGGAATTCGAAATGCAAAAAGCTGTACAAGGGCTGATCGAAAACAAATTAATTAACGCTGCTCATGATGTTTCAGATGGCGGATTATATGTTACCTTAGTGGAGATGTCAATCCCTCAAGACCTTGGATTTGATATCGTAACCGATGCTGAAATTCGTGAAGATTCCTTTTTGTTTGGGGAAGGGCAGGGTAGAGTAGTGGTTACTTTAACCGAAGAAATGGAAGTGCAATTCATTGAATTCATGTTGAGTGTGAATGTGAATATTACCTTGTTGGGGCATGTGACTAAAGGAAAAATGCAAGTGGATGAGGAACATTTTGGTTTTATAAGTGAAGCAAAAGCAATCTTTCAAAATGCATTGGGTAATATGTTAGATAATAAAAATTAATTATGGAATATAACACAACAAGGGGGAAATTAATTCTTCCAGAATATGGTAGAAATGTGCAAAACATGATTTCTCATGCCATGGAAATTAGTGATAGAAAAGAACGTAATCGGGCATCTATCGCGATTATTGAAGTAATGGGCCAGTTAAATCCGCATTTAAGGGATGTTGACGATTATCGTCATAAACTATGGACGCATCTTTTTGTAATGTCTGATTTTAAATTGGATGTTGATTCTCCTTATGAAATTCCGCTTCCTGAAGCTTTGATGGAAAAGCCTCAAATTATGGCTTATCCAAAAGGAGAAATACGATTTGGCCATTATGGAAAATATACTCAACAAATTTTAACTGATTCTGCCTTAATTACAGATCCGAAGGAAAAAGAATACCTGAAGAATTCAATGGCTAATTTTATGAAAAAGCTTTACCTCGCTCATAATAATGATGCGGTCGAGAATAACGTAATTGCAGATCATTTGAAAGAGTTATCGAAAGGTCAACTGGTTCTTGAAAATCCAGATGAATTAGTTAGCACGAGTACATTATTAAGGGAAATGGGATTGAATAAAAAATTCAATAAGCCGACAAATTTCAAGCATAAACAAAAAAAGAAATTTATTAAAAAATAAGTCATGGCATCTTTTGAAATAATTGGTGGTAAAGCATTAAAAGGCGAACTAAGGCCTCAAGGAGCAAAGAATGAAGCCCTACAAGTATTGTGCGCTCCATTGTTAACATCCGAAAAAGTAACGATTTCTAATGTTCCAGATATTATTGATGTGAACAAGCTTATATCCTTGCTTCAAGCGATGGGAGTTAAGGTAGAAAAAGTCGAAAAAGGAACGTATATTTTTCAAGCGAAGGAAATCAACTTTGATTATTTAGAAAGTGAGGACTTTAAAAAACGCGCATCTTCTTTAAGGGGCTCCATTATGATTGTTGGTCCGCTATTAGCGCGTTATGGCAGAGGATTTATTCCTAAGCCTGGTGGCGATAAAATCGGACGGAGAAGGCTTGACACCCATTTTGAAGGATTTGCTTTGCTCGGTGCTAAGTTTAATTACGATGCAGGGGAACATTTTTATTCGGTAGAAGCAAAAAAATTAAAGGGGACCTTTATTCACTTAGATGAAGCTTCAGTAACGGGTACAGCTAATATTCTTATGGCAGCCGTACTTGCAGAGGGAAAAACAACTTTTTATAACGCTGCCTGTGAGCCCTACATTCAGCAATTATGTAAAATGTTGAATTCAATGGGCGCTAAGATTTCTGGAATTGCCTCCAATATGTTGCATATTGAAGGGGTGAAAGAATTAGGTGGCTGCTTTCATCGAATTTTACCTGATATGATTGAAATTGGTAGCTTCATCGGTTTAGCTGCAATGACTAAATCTGAAATTACTATTAAAGATGTTAGTTGGGAAAATCTGGGTGTTATTCCGAATGTTTTTAGAAGGTTAGGAATTAAACTAGAACGACGTGGAGATGACATCTATGTTCCAGCTCAAGAAAATTATGAAATTGATACCTTTATCGATGGATCTATATTAACCATTTATGATGCACCTTGGCCGGGGTTTACACCAGATTTATTGTCCATTATCTTAGTTGTCGCCACGCAAGCTAAAGGCTCTGTCCTTATTCATCAGAAAATGTTTGAATCTCGTTTGTTTTTTGTAGATAAATTAATCGATATGGGCGCGCAAATTATTCTTTGTGATCCCCATAGAGCAACAGTTATCGGAATGAATAGAGAACATTCTTTGAAAGGTATCAGTATGACATCTCCCGATATTCGCGCAGGAGTGTCTTTATTAATTGCTGCGCTATCTGCAAAAGGAAAAAGTACGATTCATAATATCGAACAAATAGATAGAGGATATCAAGATATCGAAATTCGTCTTCGAAACATTGGTGCCGATATTACTAGGATAGGATAATGAAATTTAGTGGTTTCTTATTTATTGGTTTACTTGCTGCTTTATTTTATTTCTCATTTACTATTGAAAATGATGATGTTTCTACTAAAAATGGCAATGCCCCTGAAATAGAATTGTTATCACCAAAAGGAAAGCTTATAAAGTTGTCTGACTTAAAAGGCAAATTAGTGTTAATTGATTTTTGGGCTTCTTGGTGCGGACCTTGTAGAAATGAAAGTCCTAATGTCGTCGAAGCTTATTACAAATATCGTAATGGTAAATTTACAAATGCAAAAGGATTTGATGTCTTTAGCGTTTCCTTAGATCGTGATGTGGAAGCTTGGAAAAATGCAATTAAAATTGATAATTTATCTTGGAGTTCACACGGTATTGATAGCGAAGGTAAAGCAGCTGAAAGTTATGGTGTAAATTCAATTCCTACAGCATTTTTGATCGATGGCAATGGAAATATTATCGCAAAGGGAGAACAATTAAGAGGTCTAAACCTTCACATTACGTTAGATAAATACCTGAAATAACCATCAATTAAATTTGATTTAGGACGTTTTCAATTAATCCAAGCATTTCTGTATTGTATCCCGCTGAGAAAACTTGTTTTGGCCGGTTCGCTACGCCTAAGCAGATGGTAGCACAACGATGTCCTAAGGCTCTCCCCAAAGAAAATAGTGCGGAGCTTTCCATTTCAAAATTACAAACCAATAGACCATTCATTTCAAACTCACCGAATTTTAACTGAATGTCTGCAGTTCGAGTTGGTAGCCTTAATTGGCGACCTTGAGGGCCATAAAATCCGGAACTTGTAATCGTGATACCAGAAAAGGTTTGCGGAGTATGTAGCCGATTACTTAATGTCTCGTCTGATCCTACTGCATATGGATGAATTGTATTTGGCAACTTAATAAAGGCACTCAATTCTTCTGCTAAAAATTTTTCCCTTTCGCTGAAATCTATTTCGTAAAAGTGCGCCACATTGTCTAAGCCAAAGGCATAATCACTTATTATGTGCGAATGTAAGGGAATGCTTTCTTGCAATATGCCACAGGTGCCAATTCTGACAATTTCTAAGCTTGTTTTATTAGGTTTTTCGGTCCGTGTTTTCAAGTTAATATTTACCAAAGCATCTATTTCATTGATGGTAATATCAATATTGTCGGTTCCTATTCCAGTAGATAATGCCGTAATTCTTTTGCCTTTGTATAGGCCTGTTTGACATACAAATTCCCTGTGCCTACTCGTAAATTCAATGTGGTCAAAAAAAGATGAAACCAATGCAACACGATCTTGATCACCTACTAATATGATTTTTTCAGCAAGTTGCTCAGGAAGTAAACCTAGGTGGTAAACTTCTCCTTTTGAATTTAAGGCTAATTCTGTCGGGGGGAAATATTTCAAAGGATTATTTTAAGCTTCCAAAGACTTTGATTAGTATGTCGGAGACACGAGCAGCAGGATCTAATCTAATTTTATCCTCTTCTTTAGCAACCATAATAAACAAGCCATCTATTGCTTTTTGTGTAATGTATGCATTTAAATCTGGATCTAATTTATTTCCCAAAGTCAGTGCATTGTATTTAGTTATAATTGGATTCCAGTATTCCGTGAGTTTAACTTTTGATGTTGCTTCTTTCACTTTTGGTGCGAATGCGCTTACTAACTTTGCACTAGTTTGATTTTTTAAAAATTGGCTTGCAGAACCGTTTCCTCCTTTCAATATGGCAAAGCCATCTTGTACAGTCATATTTTTTATCGCATCGATAAAAATCGGAATGGCTTCTTTAGTGGCTTCTTCTGCAGCACGATTTAAAGTGGTTTCAAATTTTTCAACTTGACCACTTAGCCCAAGCGCCATTGCTTTCTCTTTTACTTTTATAGCATCCGGGGGAAATGGCAACATAATCTCAGTATTTTTGAGAAATCCATCTGTAGCCGAAGTTAAATTCACAGAATTTTTAATTCCAATACTTAAGGCTTCTTTTAATCCTGCTATTACCTCATCGTTAGATAGTGGGTTAGATGCGTTTGTTGCAACAGGAGTTTGAACTACCTTACTAACTTCATTTAATAGTTCACATGAACTACCAATAATTAAAAGGGTAGAGAATAGAATTATGTTTTTTTTCATAAGAAAAGGTAAAATTATTTATCTCAAAACTTGTACAAAACCAGACTTTGTCATCTTTCCATCGTTATCACGCTCTTTATACCAAGCAGACCAGGTGTAAATACCAGGAGCAACAAGTTTTCCTCCATAGGTTCCATCCCATTCGGCACCTGAGTCAAGTGTTTCCCAAACAGTTTCTCCCCAACGATTGTAAACCGTCAAACGAAATCCTTGTTGGTCAATTCCTTCTACATAAAACTTCCAGGTTTGGTTATGTTCGTCGTTGTCTGGCGTAAAGGTATTTGGCACATAAAATACGATGTCAGGAATAATTTCTAAGGCTAACGATATGGAGTCTTGACATCCTTGAGCCGTTGTTACAACAAGATTAATATAGAAATCACCAACAACTCCCTGCGGGAAGGTGATAAGAGCGTTCATACCAGTGCTAACTAATGAAGTAGCGCTCGGACTTGACCACTGCCAATTAACGATGTTCCCTTGTGAGTTGTCGTTTGCTTGAACAGTAGTTTCAAACCAGGTAACTGGATTTCGAGATAATACAAAGTCTGCAGTGGGTAGAGGAGTAACTTCTACAATATCTTGAACACTACCTGTATAAACACAGCCATAAATAGAGGTCGTGGTCATGTTTACACTATAAAGTCCCGGGTTAGGAAAGGTATTGTTGAAACTTTGAGTGCCAGGAACAGTGGAATTATCCCCATTGGAAAAATTATACACTGTGCTTGCTATTTCTGATGAATTACTGGAGGTATTCGAAAAAGTGAATGTACCCGGCATACATAAAATAGACACGTTTGGAGAACAATCAGGAGCTATCGGAGTTGGAAAGGTTATATTCATGCACTGCTGAGTGGTAGGAGAGCCACATTGCTCACTTAAGGTGACACAATACTGCGTTGGGCTATTCGCTGGATCAACTAAAACGGAACTAGCTGGACCATAAATAGAACCGGAATTATCGATCCAAGAGTAAATGTATGGTGAAGATCCGCCTGATCCTAAGGCCGAAAGCGTTATGGAAGCTTCTGGACAAATCATGGTGTCTCCCGTAAGAGCAATGATGGAGAGCGGTGTGGGTTCATTGATAACAAAAGCGGTCGTTTGAATACAACCATTGGCATCCATTACTGTTACAGTATGCGGACCAGCACCTAAATTGTTGGCTGTGTTCACGGTAGAATTAGATCCGCTCCATTGATAAAAATACGGAGCTGTTCCTTGAAGGACATTGATGGTAGCACTTCCGTTTGGTATGCTATTACAATTAGCATCAATGATGTTTGTTGCTGTTACAATCATGCCCGGAATTTCAGTTATAGTTACATTGACCGTTCCTGAGCAACCAGATGGAGAACTCATCAAACAAGTGTAAGTTCCAGCTGTCAGACCTGTCGCAGTGGCTGTTGTTTGACCATTGCTCCAAGAATAGGTAATACCTGCTGCAGAGGGTGTCATGACTGCAGTCGCTGTGCCATCATTTCCTCCTGGGCAAGAAACTAAAGTAGACGAGGAACTGTAAGCAGCTGGGTTATCCCCAATGACTGCACTACCTGTGTATGGGCATCCGTTGGCATCTTGCATGGTAACATTGTAGGTTCCAGCTGATAAGCCACTTATGGTTTGCGTATTTCCAACATTGGGTGTCCATGTGAATGTATAAGGAGGTGAGCCATTGCCTGGATTGGCTGTAGCTGTTCCAATTCCTTGAGAACAAACATCATTGGTAACCGAAACATTGACCGAACCTCCACCAGTTGATAGCCAAGTGGTATCATTGGTAATGGATCCAATACTGGTATTACAAGCCGATGCAGATAGAAAATAGCCCGTAGTTCCATTTGGAACGGGATTCACGTTTAAAACGCCATTGTTGTAAGGGAAAGTTTGTCCCAAAGTATTGTTCCAAATAAAATTAGTTCCTGGGCTCGAAACCATAACATATGGAATTTGTGCCATGGTATAGGTTGCGGTATTGTTTGGCGCAGTAGGGGTGAATCGTCTCCCGTCTTGGTTCGCACCCCATACGCTGACATTCCTCCCCGGGGTAATGTGTGCCAATGTCATTGGATTGTTTTCAGATCCCTGAATGGCTAGACCGCCATTCCAACCGTTACAAATGGGTTTATTTCCAATATGTAATTCAAAAACATTAGTCGTTTCGTATAAAATGATGGCCATGTAATTACATTGTTGTGTGCAACTGAACATGAAAATATTTTTATATAAAACCACGAAGCGACGATTCGGAGCAGTTCCAATTGTTTGATACTGAATTTGACCTCCCAAGGATGGATTAATATCTTGGTAAGTTAGCATGATTGAATTTCTAGCAGATGTAAGAGTTCCGTTGGGTAGAGGAGGAACACCACCTAAACTCCATGGGCAATAGCCATTTGCATTTGCTAAGTTGAAAGAAATGAGCCCATTAGAGCCAATGACGCATTGGGTGTAGTTTTGTCCGTAAAAGCTAAATGGAAAACCTACATTAACTGCACCAGACCAAGAGTCATCAGATAAATTGACTTGGCTAGGGGCATTAAGATACGGCCCTGTAGCTCCTACATTTCCGTTATTACAGTTGGTGATGGTAACACTTTGGCCTGGACAAACATTCGCGTCTTGTCCTAAGCATAATTGTATTTGTCCATAAACATCAAATGATGCCAAGTGAACGCTTACAAATAATATAATTGATAAAATCTTGTACATTGATTGCTTATTTAAAACAAATTTAACGATTTTCTAACACTAAGGTTGCCTTATTTGCTGACGAAGTTAAATAAAAATCAATTACAGTTACCTCAATAAGGTTACATGACCTGTGTACGCTTTTCTATCGTCTTTATAAGGCGATTTTAGTATTATTCTCCAGATATAAACGCCGTCCTCAATGGCTTGACCATTTGGACGTCTTCCATCCCAGCCAACCAAGTGATTGTGGTTTTCCCAAATGAGTTCACCCCACCTATCAAAGATGAAGCAATCATATTCATAAGGGTCAAAATCTGCTGTTATAATAGGAAGCCAATTTTGATTATATTCATTTCCATCGGGTGTAAAAGCATTGGGAACATATATAATCTGAGTCTCGTTAAGGATAACTATACGTGTGGTAGTATCGGTACAACCATAGTCTGTTACAGCTATCAAGGTTACCACGTAATTAGCAGAATTGGTGGTTGGAAAAGCGTGTACAGGCTCCTCCTCTGTAAAGATACCTGAGTCATCTCCAAATTCCCATAGATAGCTAGAAGCCCCTATACTCTGATTAATCATAGTACTTGTATTATCTAAATCAGTTAATGTCGAAGGAAGTGCGTAAAAATCGGCGATTGGTAATGGCCAGTCACAAAAATAGTTAATCATCGTTGTGTCCCAAATACAGCCTAAGGCTGTGGTCAGGGTCAATTCAACATCAAAGCAACCTGCTGAGTTGTATGTATAGGTTAATGGTCCTGACGAATTAATGATTGAACCATTCCCCATGTTCCAAATAGCGCTTGCGTAAGGTGTCCCTGTTGATGTATTAGTAAGATTAACTGTGAATGGATTACAACCCTCTAAAATCGGCGCCGAAAAAGAAGGGTATGCTGCGGGCTCGATGCTTAAGTTGAGGTCGTCTGCGCCAATACATCCGTTTTGATCTGTTCCAATAACGGAATATAAACCGTTAGTGATAGGGGTAAAAGGCGTTGCATTTTGTACTAAAGGTGTCCACACATAGGTTACAGCCCCCGATCCGCTAACCGTTGTGGGTGAACCTTCGCAAATACTTTGATCCGATCCAGCTGTCACAATGGGATTTGCCCAAGTGGTAAGAATCATTTGATCAGTGTCAATACACCCGTTGATATCGGTTCCAGTAACCGTATAGGTCACCACCCCAGTAGGTGGAGTGAAGGCTTGCCCGTCCACTAAACCATTGTTCCAACTATAACTTGAGACTCCGCTGCCAGAAATAGTTACGGATGTTCCATTGCATTCGCTGATGTCAGGTCCAGCATCAACAATAGCAGCGGGGTGTAAACTCACAATTAGCGAATCGCTGTTCTTACATCCGTTGGCATCTGTGCCAAGTACAGTAATGGTTTGAGTAGTCTGCGGTACATAGTTTGAACCGTTACTTGTGCCAGTTTCCCAAACATAGCTAAGTGCACCTGTTGCATTCAGAGGAATGTTAAAATTGGGGCAAATTGTGGTGTCATTGCCCGCGAAGACATTGGGTAGCGGAAAAATGGTAATGGATTGGATCAAGGTATCTAAACAACCCCCAATATTGGTAGCGATCAACGAAACATTATAGTTACCCGGGGTAAGGTAATCGTGCTGAGTATTTAAGGTGCTAGCATCGAGGGAGCCATCTCCAAATATCCATTGGTAGGTAACTTGTGATAAATTGGCATCTTGGGTTTGATTGGTAAATTGAACGGTGTCAAATACGCATTCATCAGTAAATGTAAAATTAATTACAGGCGGTGGCAGAACAGTTAAGGTGTCAGAAATCGTATCGCTGCATCCTGCTTGTGTAAATACAATGTGAGTAACAACATAAGTACCCGGATTTTGGTAAAGGTGTGTTGGATTCATATGAATCGCTGGGTTATTGCCAGAGAGAGTGGAATTGTCTCCAAAATCCCAAAACCACGAGGATGCGCCTCCATTGGCCAAAACAATCCCGTTGATAGTTGTAGGTAATATGGTTGGTGTACTGTTAAATTGAGTAGGGGACCATGGGCAAGCTGAAGTATATGTAAAGTTATTTTGAACAGTAGTCGGTATCGCTGCTGCAGTTAAGGATACAGTGCAATTTCCTTGATTCGAAAAGGATTGCATGGTAACGGTATAGTTGGGTAATGCAGTGGCCGCGGGAACGGTAATGCTTTGTGTTGTTGGTCCGTTACTCCATGAATAACTCTGAAATCCTGACGGACCAGAGATGTTTATTTGATTGGCGCCAAAACAGTAATCCAAATCTAAAATTAAGGGCATACAATCCGCTACAACATAAGCATAACCAAAATGTCCAGAGTAATCGCAGTCTTTTGTAGTAAACTCAATAGTTACATTGGTCCCAATAAAAGTACTCAAATTAATTCCTACAACAGTCCAAGGCAGCCACTTAACGCCACCACACGTTTGAAAGTTTTGCCCTGCCTGCCCTGCGTAAACAGTGTATATTCCACAATTTCCCCCGATTTGATTTCCAGCGGCATCGAGTAGTCTCATCTCAAATACAGGTTGGGCATTGGGTGGGTGACCCGGGTCTTCCAATACAGTTGCGTATTTGTATATGAAGAGCGCATTCTGAGGACTCACTAATAAATTATAGGTAAGTTTTTCAGCCTCAGCACCTGTACCGGAATTGCCAAGTCTTGCTGAGGAAGAACTGCCGGGAGGAATCATTTGAAGTCCGCCACAAGAGAAGGGATCAACTCCTGGTGCAGAAATAATGGTGTGCCGACCTCCAACTATGCCTACCGAAGCTGCAGGATTACTGTAACTACCGGTGTAACCGACCCAATTCGAAAAGTTGCCCATGCTGAAATTCGCATTGGGGCAACCAACATTAGTCTGTGACCAAAAGTTAAAAGTTCCAAAGAAAACAATTAAGGCAAAATAAAATATCGGTTTAAGAAACATGCTATAAATTACAATTCTGAATTAAACAACTAGTAATAAGTAAATATACGAATTAATATTCCTAATGGTTGTTTTTTGGTATATTTTATTTATGTTATCATTGTATTTTGAGAAATTTACGCTTAGTGTAATTGTGACACTATTTAAAAAGAATAAAAAATACTTTTTAAACAAAAAATCTTATCTACATTTACGGCTTAAACTAAAAAATAATCCTTTATGTCTAGTAATTACCACAATGAAATCAATGCATTTATGGAGGCTGTTAAAGCCAAAAATGGCAATGAGGCAGAGTTTCTGCAAGCGGTTCAAGAGGTGGCAGAAGCTGTAATTCCTTTTGCTGAAAATCACCCAAAATATAAAATATTTAAAATTTTGGAGCGTATAGTTGAACCGGAACGAACCATTATATTTAGAGTAACATGGTTGGATGATGCAGGCCAAGTTCAGGTAAATAGAGGTTATCGAGTCGAATTTAATTCAGCTATTGGTCCTTACAAAGGTGGATTAAGATTTCATCCATCCGTAAACCTATCCATTTTAAAGTTTTTAGGATTTGAACAAATTTTCAAAAATTCACTCACTACTCTTCCGATGGGTGGAGGTAAAGGAGGTTCTGATTTTGATCCTAAAGGAAAATCGGATAATGAGGTAATGAAATTTTGTCAGTCTTTTATGACTGAATTGTCTCGCCATATTGGTCCTGACACAGACGTTCCAGCGGGTGATATAGGTGTTGGAGGACGTGAAATTGGTTATATGTTCGGTCAATATAAAAGAATTAGAAATGAGTTTACTGGCGTTTTAACTGGTAAAGCAAGAAATTGGGGTGGATCTTTAATCCGACCAGAAGCGACCGGCTATGGAACTGTATATTTTGCCAAAGAAATGCTTACTACTAAAAATGATTCTTTCAAAGGAAAAGTGGTTTCCATTTCAGGTTCGGGTAACGTTGCTCAATACGCATGCGAAAAAGCAACCCAATTAGGCGCTAAAGTAGTAACTCTCTCTGATTCAGAGGGTTTTATTTACGATGCAGATGGAATTGATGCTGAAAAATTAGCGTATGTTATGGAGTTGAAAAATGTAAAACGTGGACGTATTTCTGAATATGCATCAACTTATCCTTCTGCTAAATTCACTGCGGGAAAAAGGCCTTGGTCTGTGAAAACAGATATCGCATTACCATGTGCTACTCAAAATGAATTGAATGCAGATGAAGCGGCTCAGTTAATAGCCAATGGTGTTATTTGTGTTGCTGAAGGGGCTAATATGCCAACAACACCTGAGGCAGTAACTGCATTTTTAAAAGCAAGGGTTCTTTTTGCACCAGGAAAGGCATCGAATGCTGGAGGAGTAGCTACTTCAGGCTTGGAAATGTCTCAAAATTCTTTGCGTATGTCTTGGACTGCTGAAGAAGTGGATCAAAAATTACATGGCATCATGGTTTCTATTCACGAGGCTTGCGTAAAGTATGGTAAGGAATCAGATGGTTTTGTTGATTACGTGAAGGGGGCCAATATCGCTGGATTTGTGAAAGTGGCTGATTCAATGATTGATCAAGGCTTGGTTTAATATTGATGAACCTTCAAATTTTAAAAAAAGCTCAATTTTGTTGGGCTTTTTTTAATTAATCTATTAGTGTTATATTCTTGGTTCTAAATCGAATCATGTTTTCCGTTAAAATTCTAGCTAGATTCAGATTCTTTCATATAAATATTAATAAATAAAGTAACATTTATTAGTATACTGGTTGGATATTATATTAATAGTTCTTTTTACAAAGTATAATTAACCACTTCAAAATTAGAGGCATGAAAAAGTTTGTATTTTTATTAGCATTAGGATTTATTAATTTTAATAGTTTTTCTCAAACAATGATATCATCGCCTGATTTAATACATATTGGTGATGCTAGTTCATATTCAGAAAATAAAGAATTATCACAATATGTTTTTAATTATTTTAATGATTTTAGAAATTCAATTGGCCTAGGTGATTTTGTTTGGAACGATGTAGCATATACATCAGCAAAAACATGGAATATTTTTTTAGCAAAAAATAATTTATATGGGCATTCTAAAAACATGTATGAATGTGATTACGAAATCATTAATGGTACTATTACCAATGAATCATATTTAGGAAATGAGTTTCAAAATAAAATTATTGCTGATTCGATGCTTCGTTCATTTTTAAGCTCGCCATATCACGAACCCGTTTTATGCTCTGAAGTTAAAACGGCAGAACAAACATATTCTAAGATTAAGAAATATGTATTTGGAGGCGCATTTTTAAAATTAGCAAAATATGCTGCGGTATCAGTAGTCGTAAAAAATATGGATGGATATACCCAATATACATTAATTATGCATTTATATATAGAGAAACCTTAATTTTATTTCCCAGTTGTACCTAATTCATATGCATCTTCACTATTTGCAGCACCTTTAAATGCTATGCTCCCATCACTGTGCTTGGTGAATTGATTCCTTTTGCATAATGAGATTGAATACTCTTTAACGCAGCTGTTGTGTTAACATGAGTCATTAATTCAACTAAGGCTTCCGTTAAACGATGTTTAGATGATTCAGATAAATTTTTAATTCCGTATCTAAGCATATTTTCTTCTAATGTGTTTTTCATATTTAATATTCTTTTTAGGTTCTTTCATATAAATATTAATAAATAAAGTAACATTTATTAGTATAATGGTTGGATATTGTATTGATAGTTCTTTTTATAAAGTATAATTAACCACTTCAAAATTAGAGGCATGAAAAAGTTAGCATTAGCATTAGCAGCATCGTTTATTGCAAGCGTAGCATCTTCCCAAATATCATATGTAATGTTAAATGAAGTACAAAATGTGTTGTTAGATAGATACGGCATCGATTACACCGGAGCACATGTCCGTTACATGGTTGAATCAGGTCAAGTAAATACCTTAGAAAATCCTGCCTATAAAGACTCAATGTTAACCGCATACAATCGTTTTACGAAATGGAATAAAGGATATTTCAAATCAGTTCCGGATACAGTGTATTTTTCAGACGGAGAAGAATATATGTCAGATAAACAAGCAGATGATTTTCTTATTATGGCATTTAATAATTCCAGAAAAATTCTAGGCAGGTTTAGTTTAGATGTTAATGATTTTGCAAATAACATACAAACAATTGAAATCTTAGAATTATATAATACAGGTATTCCTTATTCTATTTATATTGATCATGTTATTATGATTAAGGATTTCAATTCAAGATGGTCAGTATTTACATTTGATAGTATTGACATCGGTAGTGATTGTCCACAATGTCCTATTGAATAGTAAAATAGGGGTGAAATATATTCCACCTTATTAATTATTTTGAATGTAAAAATATTACAACCTTACTTTCAGTTCTTTTAAATTAATTTAAAGCCCAAGTAATTGGGCTTTTTTTTACCCATCTTTTTTCATCAATTAATTTATAGTAATACCATGAATTTATTGCACTATTTTCGATAAATTTGCGCTAGATTAATCTTGATAAAACTTGAAAGAATATACCATTGATTTTGATGCCATTGGATTCGATAACGCTGAGCTTCTTGCGATTTATCAAAAACTAATTACCCCCCGATTGATTGAAGAAAAAATGCTCATTTTACTTCGTCAAGGGAAGATTTCAAAATGGTTTTCTGGTTGGGGGCAAGAAGGAATTTCTGTTGGTACTTGTTATGCGATGGATACGGACGAGTATATTCTTCCCATGCATAGAAATTTGGGGGTTTTCACAACCCGGGATATTCCTCTAACACGATTATTTGCGCAATTTCAAGGAAAGGCGGACGGATTCACCAAGGGAAGAGATCGATCTTTTCATTTTGGAACTCAAGAATATAAGATTGTTGGAATGATTTCTCATTTAGGACCTCAATTAGGCATCGCTGATGGGATAGCACTCGCACACAAAATTCGCGGTGAAAAGAAATCGACCTTAGTTTTTACAGGTGATGGTGGTGCATCGGAAGGAGATTTTCATGAGGCCTTGAATGTCGCTTCTGTTTGGGATCTTCCTGTAATTTTCTGTGTGGAAAACAATTCCTGGGGTTTATCGACTCCTTCTAGTGAGCAATTTAGATGCAAGCAGTTTATTGATAAAGGGATTGGCTATGGAATGAAAGCAATCCAAGTCGATGGTAATAATATATTGGATGTTATCCGCGCTGTCCGTTCGATTAACGAAGAAATCAGGGTAGACCCTAAACCGGTTCTATTGGAATTAATGACGTTTAGGATGCGAGGACATGAAGAAGCATCTGGAACAAAGTATTATCCAGAAGGACTTCAAGACGAATGGGAAAAACGTGACCCGGTTGTTAATTTTGAAGTATTTCTGAAATCAAAAGGAATTTTGACGGATGAGCATGATGAATCATTGAAAAGTCAACTTAAAAATGATATTCAAGTCGCTTTCGACCATGCAAATGATCAGAGCGATATTATCCCTAATGTCGCTAACGAGTTAACGGATGTTTATGCCCCACATTTTTTTACACCAACGAATGCCGGCGAAACGACAGAGGAAATTAGGTTTATTGATGCAATACAAAATGGTTTAAGGCAATCCTTAGAGCGTTTTCCAGCATTAATTATTATGGGGCAAGACATTGCTGAATATGGTGGTGCCTTTAAAGTTACGGAGGGTTTTGTAGACGAATTTGGAAAGGAACGAATTCGAAATACGCCCTTGTGTGAGTCAGCTATTTTAGGAGCCGGACTTGGTTTGTCAATTGCTGGAATGAAGGCTGTTGTTGAAATGCAGTTTGCTGATTTCGTAACTTGTGGATTCAATCAAATCATTAATAATCTGGCAAAGATTCATTGGCGTTGGGGACAAAATGCTGATGTTGTGGTTCGAATGCCAACGGGAGCAGGGGCAGCTGCAGGCCCTTTTCATTCTCAAAGTAACGAAGCGTGGTTTTTTCATACTCCTGGATTAAAAATTGTCTATCCATCTAATCCCTATGATGCAAAAGGATTATTAAATGCCGCGATTGAAGATCCAAATCCTGTCTTGTTTTTTGAACATAAAATGCTCTATCGAAGCGTAAAAGGAAATGTCCCAACGGATTATTATACTCTAGAAATCGGTAAGGCAAATGTGGTGAATGAAGGAAAGGATTTAACGATTATCACTTATGGTGCAGGCGTAAATTGGGCGCTAGAGGCCATGGAATCTTTTCCAGAAAAGTCGGCTGAAATTTTAGATCTAAGAACACTCTTACCACTTGATACGGAATGCATATATGCAGCTTCAAAGAAAACAGGAAAAGTTATTGTCTTGCACGAGGATTGCTTGATGGGTGGAATTGGAGGTGAAATCTCAGCGCTAATTATGGAAAATTGCTTCGAGTTTTTAGATGCACCTGTCAGTAGAGTTGGTTCTATGGATACACCGGTTCCCTTCGCGGCAGATCTCGAAAAGCAATTCTTACCTCAAGAACGCTTTCTTAAAGCGATTGAAGCTATTTTGGCGTATTAATTTACTGCATTTCTTGGGTCAAAGGATAAATAAGGCAGAATCTCAAATAGCAAAAGTTTATTGTACGAATATTTCTATTTTTCAAACGAAATAAAGTACGCGGTTTTCGTGATGTAACCTATCTTA
The DNA here is from genome assembly GCA_044353285.1 of Crocinitomicaceae bacterium. Taxonomy (GTDB): domain Bacteria; phylum Bacteroidota; class Bacteroidia; order Flavobacteriales_D; family Crocinitomicaceae; genus UBA952. The sequence continues at coordinate 18,218 of JBILCD010000009.1, forward strand.
TCTTTCATGGTTATTTGGCTATCAAGCCTTTACATCATCTCAAACTTTACGTATGCGAAATTTATTTTTTATATTAGGAACTGCGCTTATACAAAGTGTAATGTTTTCTCAGGTCGTTTCTATTCAAGTTAAACAAACACAACCTTATGTTAAATATATCGAAACTACTGCGGCAGATGTACTAGCAAATCCAGAATGGGTGGGATATAAGGAACCCGCCAATTGTAAATATGTGATGGATTTAGACAAACAAACCTCAACCTTTTATGAAGATGGCGTATTTGTGTCTGTTTTAAAATTTAAATCTATGACAAAAAGTGGCGATAATGTTCGTATCAAATTAATTGATGAGGATCTAGAGATTGGTGTTCAATTTAAAACGGAATTCAATTTTAATGTGAAATTAGGAACGTCTTCTTATACATGGTATAATGAATTTGGTGATTATACACGAACTCAGAAAAATACAGTTGCCACTATCTCTGTAAGGAAATAATTAAGTTCTTCGCAAGAAAGGAGATGAAATAACTTGTTCTTATTTCAATATTATTGAATTCAATTAAGTGTTGTTGTTTCTTGGATGAAAAGAAAGTATCGCTTCTTTTAAATAGCGTTGATCTAAGTGGGTGTAAATTTCAGTCGTTGTAATTGATTCATGGCCAAGCATTTCTTGTATTGCTCTTAGATTAGCTCCTCCTTCTAATAAATGGGTAGCAAAGGAATGTCTAAAGGTATGTGGCGAAATCGTTTTTTGAAGTCCAATTCGTTCAGCTAAATCTTTGATGATCGTAAAAATCATTACGCGGGTCAGTTTTCCTCCTCTACGATTTAAAAAAACGACATTTTCATCCCCTTTTTTAATATTTTGATGCCGACGAATATGGTCATTGTAAATTGATATTTCTTTTTCAACGCTTGCTGAAACAGGAACTAATCGTTCTTTATTTCCTTTACCAATTACACGAATGAATCCTTCTTCGAAGAATAGATCGGAAAAGCGAAGGTTCACTAATTCTGAAACACGTAATCCGCAACTATACAAGGTTTCAATAATGGCCTTATTGCGATGTGATTCTGTTTTACTCATGTCTAGGGAATCAATTAGTCGATCAATCTCCTCAATAGTGAGTACCTCAGGTAGTTTTCTTCCAATTTTTGGTTGGTCTAATAATTCGCTTGGATCAACAGTGATGTAATTTTCTAAAAGTAAATAGCCATAAAATTGCTTGATTCCTGAAATAATTCGTGCTTGTGTGCGCGCACTTAATCCCAAATCATAAAGTGCAGCAATGAATAATTTTAAATCGTTGTAGGAAATTTGTTCGGCATTTTTATCTATTGAAACACTAAAATCATGTAATTTAGCCACATCGTTTTGGTAGGCGAAAATAGAATTTTCTGCTAATCCTTTTTCGATTTTTAGGTATGATACAAATTCTTTAATGTAGCGATTCCAACTTGACAAGGATGAAAATTTTAATTATTAATGGTCCAAATTTAAATTTAATTGGCACGCGTGAAACATCCATCTATGGAAATCAATCATTTGATGATTACTTTCTTACCTTAAAATCAACTTCTGATCTTGAGTTACATTACTTGCAATCAAATGTTGAAGGTGAGTTAATTAATTTTCTCCAAGAAGCGCGTGTCGATGGTGTGATTCTAAATGCTGGTGCCTATACGCATACAAGTATTGCTATTCGTGATTGCATTGCTGCAATAGGAATTCCAGTTGTTGAGGTTCATATTTCCGACATTTCTAGTAGGGAATCCTTTCGCCATAATTCGCTTCTAACACCCGTTTGTGTGGGCTGTGTTTTCGGCTTTGGATTAAAAGGCTACGAAATGGCTTTGTCGTATTTTCAATAAGTATTTTTAGCGATTGAACTTTTTTAGCGCTTACCTGTAAGGAAGCAAAACCTTTAATCGTTCGTTTATGAAAAATCTAGCCCTTTTTATCGTATTAATTTCCTTTTCTTTTGTTGCACAAGCTCAGCAAAATAGAAAAATTCAATTAGTTATTCTTTTTGATGCTTCAAATAGCATGGATGGTTTGTTAGATCAAGCAAAATCAAAAATATGGGCCATCGTGAATGATGCAAGTGGCTTACGATACCGGGGAACAACGCCAGTTCTTGAGATTGCCATGTATGATTATGGAAATTCTGGTGTTTCAGCAGCCGATCATTATGTTCGTATGCAAACTAATTTCACGACAGATTTAGACCTTATTTCAGCTAAACTTTTTGGCATTAGAACCAATGGTGGTGAAGAATATTGCGGCGCGGCTATTCAAAAATCCTTACAACAATTGAATTGGTCAAATGATCCTAAGGACTTAAAGCTCATTTATATTGCAGGAAATGAACCCTTCAATCAAGGTCCAATTAGTTATAAAGAAGTATGTACTGAAATTCTTAAGAAAGACGTGATTGTCAATACTATTTATTGCGGTGATTATCAACAGGGGATTAATGAATTTTGGAAAGATGGCGCATCATGTTTAAATGGCGCATATTTTAACATCAATTCTAATGATAAAATCACTTCGATTGCGACACCTTATGATGATGAAATTTTTCGCTTGAACCAATCGCTGAATGGCACCTATGTAAGCTATGGTTTTTCTGGTAATCTCAAAAAGGAGAGCCAATTAAGAGAAGATAATAATGCCTTTAATCAAAATATTAGTGTCGCTTCTGAAAGGGCGATTGTAAAATCTAAAGGCAGTTACAACAATGCTTCTTGGGATATAGTTGATGCCTATCGAGCTGATTCTACCAGTATCTTAGACTTGGAGGAAGAGGCAATGCCAGCTGAATTAATAGGTAAGTCTGATGAAGACATCAAAAAATATATTGCGGATAAAACAATTGAAAGAAGCACCATTCAAGCAGAAATTGTGCAATTAGCATTGCTTAGGGATGATTTTATTACGAAAGAGAAAGCTAAATTAATCGAATCTGGCAAAAAAGATGATTTCGGAACAGCAATGAGTAAAAGCATCAAAGAAAAAGGAAAAGAAAAAGGTTTCGAATAAGTTTTTATTCCTTGAACTATAATGAATAAGGATTGTTTTTTTGATAACTTTGTTTCAAAATCTTACCAATGCTAAAAGATGATAAGTTAAATTACCAGAACATAGGATTAATGTTTGCCGCTATGATTTCGGCCTATTTTTTTCCATTTGAAACTTTTTTATTAGCCTATGCTTTTCTCGGTCCTTTACACTATTTAACGGAGATCAGCTGGCTGCATGATCGTCAATATTTTACTAAGGGAAAGTATGATTTCATTCCCCTGTTAATCATCGGTATTGCCTTGTCTTACGCTGCTTTTGCAAAAGATGCCGGCTTTGACATGGATTTTTATAATACGTTTGTTGAATTAGGCTTATTCGATAAACTGCTTGTGTTAGCACTTTTTAGTTCTCTTTTATTTGCATTTGTTAAAAACCTACCTGTAAAGTTATTCAGTATATTATTCCTTTTTATCTTTATTTCTGGTTGGTTTTCAGATGATAATAAAGAAGCAAATCAGAGCAGTACGTTTGTATTCGCATTAACTTCATTGGTACCAACTCTTATTCATGTATATGTATTTACCGGATTGTTTATGCTGTATGGTGCCTTAAAATCTAGGAGTAAAAGTGGCTTGTTATCAGTGCTTGCAGTTGTTGTAATTCCAATTGTATTGGTATTTTTCCTTCCAGTTAATTCGGGAAAAAATCATATTTCCAAATATGGGATAGATTCTTACTATGCTGGTGGGGAGGGTTTCTTTTTTACCAATGTTGGAATTATGGATCACTTTAAATTAATCAAAGATCCGTACCTAACCAATAAGCAATACTTGGATTCTATTGTAAACAAGAAATCAGCCAATAATCAATTCCCCGCTGCTGAAAAGCTTAGAATAACGGACTCTTTGAAGAATAAGTTAAACGAGAATTTTATTGTGCCAAATCCAGATAATGAATACTATATGAAACCAATTCCTATGAAGATGGCCATTCCGATTAACACGAAAGATTATTATTGGGCAAGCGTATTTTTCTCCACATATGGTATTATGCTCATGCGATTTTTCGCTTTTGCATACTTGTATCATTACTTAAATTGGTTTAGTAAAACCGAGGTGATTCGTTGGCATAAGGTCCCTAAAATACGATTAATTGTTATAGTGATTCTTTGGCTTTTCGCATGTGGTTTATATGCGTACAACTATGCATTAGGTTTAAGCTTTTTATTCTTCCTTAGTTTTTCTCATGTTCTTTTAGAATTTCCTTTGAACATGGTTTCTATCGTTGGGATAGGAAAAGAAACATTTTCTATTGCTAAAAACGGTTTTAAAAAATCACCTGAAGTCACGAAAAAATGAAAATACTATATTCGCTAATTGCTTCCTCATTTATCTTTATGGTTTCGGCTCAATCGGAAGCTTCTTTAGTTGTTTCGCTCGAAGATGGACGCTACATGCTGTCCAACGATGGAGCTTCTTACTTTGCAAAGTTATCTTTAGACTGTACCAATAAGCCAGCGCCGCATTATTTTTATCGTATTTTGCGCTTACAAGGTGAGGAAAAGGGTCCAAAGGATTATTGGCCATCTTTCTATGGTTGTTATGATTGGCACTCAGCCGTCCACAATCATTGGGCAATGATTAAGATCTTGAAAAATTACCCTTCCATTCCCGAAGCAAGTCAACTAAATGCTAAGTTGGAATTGAGTTTTAATGCTGAAAATATTCTCAAAGAATTAGAATACCTTCAAACACATGAAGATGGATTTTTTGAATTTCCTTACGGTCAATCATGGTTACTAAAAGTTTGTGATGAATTAATTCGTTGGGATAATCCTACTGCTAAAAGATGGCTAAAAAATTTACAGCCCCTTGCGGATTATATTGTCATGGTGCATACATCCGTATGGCCTTCTGTTAATTCTGTTAAAATGTCAGGGAGTCATGATAGTCCTGCAATGGGGCTTTCTTTTGCTTACGATTATGCGGTAAGTTCAAAAAATAAAAAATTAAAGGGAATCATTTCTAAAGCCTCCATTAAATATTATGGCAAAATGACGCTTGCTCCTTTAAATTCAGAGCCCTTTGAGTATGATTTTATGTCTGCTGGTTTATTGGTAACAGATTTGATGCGAAAAGTCTTAGCTCCTAAAGATTATGTTAGTTGGTTAAAGCGCTTTTCTCCGGAATTATTTATTCCTGGAAAAGTAAAAATCCCTCTCAAGTTAGATAGAGTAGATAAACACGATGGTTATGAATCGCACTGGGATGGATTCCACTTAAATAGAATTTGGTGCTTAAATGGAATTCTTAAATCGCTTCCAGCTGACGCCTTAAGCAAGGAGGCGAAATCAGAATGGGTTAGCGCAATGAATGAAATGTGGGATTATGCGCAGGAAAGTATCGGCAAAGGAAACTATGATATTGATCACTGGCTATCTACTTTCTCTGTATTTGCTCTAATTGGTTATGAATGATCATTCGATATTGAAATCCTTTGTTCAAGATCGTCAATAAATTGATCTAGATTTTCTGGTGAAATAAACAATTCTTTTCCGTCATGGAAATATATGATAAGCCCATCAAGTGCTAAACTTAATTTCCAACCGATATACAATCCTTTATTTTTTTCAATTTTTTTAATTGCTTTGTAGGCGATTTTTTTAATTATCCACCCACTTGAACATCGCAAATAATCGTGGTGAAGAAGGTAGCTTGTGGAGTAGTATAAGGATATCAAATAGGCTAGTGTCAAGGTAAAAATACTTGAAATAACGAGGGAATCATAAATGCCTTCTTGATAAAATGTTGCTAGCGAAATTAGTAGATCTAATGAAGCAATAAGGATTACGCTAGCTTTGTAAACCCAATCTACTTTTGATGAATACCTTATCACCAAGCAAATAATGGTCGATCTTGCATCAATAGATTAACAGCTCCTTTAATTCTTATCAATTGGGCATCATCATTTCTATGGATTAATGCTTCGTCGATTAACTGAACCATTTTTTCAATTTCAGTTTCATTAACACCTCTTGACGTAAGCGCTGCCGTCCCAAGTCTGATTCCCGAGGTGATAAATGGTGATTCAGTGTCAAAAGGAACCATGTTTTTGTTGACCGTAATATCTGCTTTCACCAAGCTATTCTCAGCATCTTTACCATTAATGCCTTTGCTGCGTAGATCAATGAGCATACTGTGATTATCTGTACCCCCGGAAATAATGGTATAGCCTTTTTGAATAAATGAATTCGCCATGACACGCGCATTGAGTTGCACTTGCTTCATGTACGTGGTAAATTCAGGTGCCAACGCTTCGCCAAAAGCAACTGCTTTTGAAGCAATCACATGTTCTAGCGGCCCACCTTGAATGCCCGGGAAAACCGCAGCATCTAGTAAAGCTGCCATTGATTTTGGATTGCCATTATTCCATTTTAAGCCAAAAGGATTATCAAAGTTAGTTCGCATCATGATGATACCACCTCTCGGACCGCGTAATGTTTTGTGGGTAGTGCTGGTCACTATATGACAATGGCTTAATGGATCATTTAATAATTTTGCTGCAATTAATCCTGAAGGATGGGAAATATCAGCTAAAACAAGCGCGCCGACTTCATCAGCTACTTTTCGTATTTTGGCATAATCCCAATCTCTTGAATAAGCTGAGGCGCCACAAATAATCATTTTTGGTTTTACGCGAAAAGCGGTTTCTTCTAAGGCATCATAATCAATAAGCCCAGTTTCTTTTGATACACCGTAAAAGTGTGGTTGATAGAGTTTACCCGAAAAATTAACGGGAGAACCATGTGTTAGATGTCCACCATGTGATAAATCAAATCCTAAAATCTTATCTCCTGGATTAAGGCACGCAAGAAATACAGCAGCATTTGCTTGTGCTCCAGAGTGTGGTTGTACATTCGCCCATGTAGCACCAAATAATTCACAAAGACGATCAATTGCCAGTTGCTCTACTTTATCGACTACTTCACAACCACCATAATAGCGCTTCCCAGGTAGCCCTTCTGCGTATTTGTTCGTGAGTACGCTACCCATGGCCTGCATTACTTGATTACTCACAAAGTTTTCTGATGCAATGAGTTCAATGCCATTGAGTTGACGTTTATTTTCTTCATTAATTAAGTCGAATATTATTTTGTCTTTCATAGTTTATTTAATACGTGCGATGAATGATTTATGTAATATATTTTCTGTAAGCCGTCCAGTAAATTTACATCTGGTTTGTAACCTACTATTTTCATTAATTGAGACGAACTTCCAACTCTTCTTTCTACCTCGTAGTCGTATCTCTTTTTGGGGGCGTCAATGTAATTTATAGGAGATGTTGAATCGGTTATTTTTTTAATGTTTTCTGCTAAATCTTTGATTGACCATTCTTCTTCGTTGGCTATATTTATAATATGCGAGCCATTAATTCCCAATAAGCTTACGCATGCATCTATGGTGTCATCAATGTAGGTAAAATCCCTTGTTTGCGCTCCATTTCCATATACTGTAATCGGCTCATTATTAATTGCTTGTTCAAAAAAACGAGGGATTACCATTCTATTATCTTGGTTGTGCCCGTAGACATTAAAAAACCGAAGTGAAATAACATTTAATCCTCGCTCATCATGATGAGCCGCAAGGTATATTTCATTATAGCGCTTAGCCATTGCGTATGAAGTTCTTGGGTCAACTAATACATCTTCCGAAAGTGCGCTTTTTAAAATAGCACTATGACTGTAAATCCCACTTGTTGAGGCATAAAGCAAATATTTAATGTTATTAATAGATGCGGCTTCTACAACATTTCTTGTCCCAATTACTTCTACATCCATTGTTTCTATAGGTTGATCTGCAACAATATCAACACCCAAAACAGCGGCGAAGTGGTAAATTGCATCACAACCTTTCGATGCAGATAAAACTAAATCAGCATCCCTTACATCTCCTTTGAAGAAGGTAATATTTTTAAAGGATTCTTTATCAAGCTTATTGCCGCGTAAAAGGTTATCAAGTACATTTATTTCATGTCCTTTTTCAAGTAATCTTTTCACTAGGTTGCTCCCGATAAATCCTGCCCCACCTGTTACCAAAATTTTCATTGGAAATTATTTATAGTTTACAAATATCTTAATAAAAATTGATATCAAACAAGGTGTGTATTTCGTTTCACTTAATTTTCTTAATAGAGGACAAAAAATGCGTGTATTGGTTCATTTCATTATTAAAAATACCTGTTTCATCCAGTCCATCAATTCTTACTCTTCCTGATGCATGAATGATTTTATTGTTTTCTTGAATGATGCCTACATGAATAATTTTACCGTCTTTATTTTCAAAAAAGGCAAGGTCATTTTTTTGATGATTTCCAAACGCTATTGCCTTACCGATTTCGGCTTGTTGGTAGGCATCCCTTGGTAGATTTATGCCACTTAGCCTAAAAAATAATTGTGATAATCCTGAACAATCTATACCGAAAGATGACTTTCCTCCCCATAAATAAGGGGTGTTGATTAAATTTTCTAAAACAATATCACGATTTAATTCTTGCGCATCAGTTGGACATTCAAATGAGTAATCGCCAATTTTAAAGGATGGAGAAGAACCAATAAAACTTCCGCAACTGATGCTTTGCTTCCCCCAAGGTGTAGAGATTTGTTTATTGATATTATGCTGAATCGTATAAGTTCCTTGCCAATTTAGTGTATCTTCATCAGACAGAGGAAGTAAATGTTTGCTATCCACAAATCCCTTGTAATCATCTAATAAGGTTGTCACTTCAACCCAAGGTCCAGAAACTGAATGTATTTTAACCATTTCGCCAAAAAGAAGCTGGCTTATCATTTCAGCACTATCTTTTGGTTCTTTTCTTAAAGGGCTAACGCTAACCAAACAAAAGGCATGTTTTTGATCGAGGGCTTGAAATTTCATTTATTAATTGTGGTAACCAAATATAAACAAAGTCTTTTAATATTGAGTAAATTTGTCAAATAGCTTTTTTTATGTCTGAAAAATTAATTTTAATTACGAATGATGATAGTGTTAATGCTAAAGGGATTCGTTCATTAATACAAACGGCAAAACAATTTGGTAGAGTAGTGGTAGTTGCTCCTGATAAAGCTCAATCGGGTATGGGACATGCCATAACAATCAATCATCCATTAAGATTAAACCGAGTTGACTTGTTCGATGGTGTAGAATCCTATGCTTGTTCAGGAACACCTGTCGATTGCGTAAAATTAGCGATATATGAGGTGCTTAAATGCAAACCTGATTTATTGCTTTCCGGCATCAATCATGGTGAAAACACATCAACTAATGTATTGTATTCAGGCACCATGTCGGCAGCTATTGAAGGGGCAATGGAAGGAATTCACTCTATCGGATTTTCATTAGCAGATTATGCCAGCGATGCTGATTTTTCGGCTTGTCAGCCCTTTATTAAAAAAATCATCACCAAAACGTTGGATAGCGGTTTAGCAGCCAATACTTGTTTAAATGTAAATTTCCCAAATCTCAGCATCGATAAGATTAAAGGTGTCCGAATATGTAGTCAGGCTCATGCGTTTTGGGCAGATCGTTTCGATAAGCGTTTGGATCAATTTGGGAACCCTTATTTTTGGTTAACGGGAGAATTCGCTGAGGTTAATCCCCAAGAAAATACAGACTTAGATGCATTAAAAAATGGGTATGTGAGCATTGTTCCTACGCATTTTGATTTAACTAATTATCAAGCAATACAAACTTTACAAGACTGGGTCATATGAAAATTAATATTAAAAAATCTCATTTTATTGGTTGGGGCATCGGACTAATCTCCCCACTTGTTTTTTTACCTGTTGTGCTATTTATTGTAGCCTTGGTTTATCGTTTTTCATTCATGTATATATGGGGTCAATTCATTAATATTCCTGAATATACAAGCAAGTATACTTCATTGGCATTAATATCAAATTTAATTTGGTTTTATATGTTTTTAAACCGCGAGCATTATGATGTGGCAAGAGGAATAATATTCGCTATGCTATGCTTTATTCCATATATGATTTATGTTAATTTGTTTTAATGCAAAATACTAAAGTCTTTATTATTGCTGGGGAGGTATCAGGTGATTTACATGGGGCAAATTTGATTAAAGAAATTAATTCTTTAGGCCAAAATATAGAATTTATTGGTTGGGGTGGCGACCGAATGGAAAAGGAAGGAATGGCGATTTTAAAGCATGTCAAAACCCTTTCTTTTATGGGATTTTTAGAGGTTTTATTAAATCTTAAAACCATCATCCGAAATATAAAAGATTGTAAAAACCAAATTTTAGCATCTCAGCCAGCGGCTTTAATTTTAATCGATTTTCCTGGATTTAATTTACGTATTGCAAAGTGGGCTAAAAAACACAATATACCGGTGATTTATTATATTTCACCGCAAATATGGGCATGGAAAGAATCTCGGGTAAAAGCGATACGTCGCGATGTTTCAAAGATGTACTGCATTCTTCCTTTCGAGCAACAATTCTATGCAAAATTTAATGTTGATGTAAGTTATTTGGGCCATCCATTATTGGACGAAATTACTCAGTTTAGGCTGTGTGAATCTCCAAAAATAATCGTGTCATCTAAGCCTATTCTGGCTTTACTGCCAGGTAGTAGGTTGCAAGAAGTGAAAAGAAAACTACCGCTAATGATCGAGGCATCAAAGTCCTTTCCTCAATATCAGGTGGTTGTTGCGTGCTCTATTAATCTTGATGAGGCATTTTATCGTCAGTATGCCGATGATACTATACAATTAATTTTTGGAAAGACGTATGAAATTTTAAATCAGTCATCTATTGCTTTGGTAACATCTGGAACAGCAACATTAGAAACTGCTTTATTTAATGTTCCTCAGGTAGTTTGCTATAAAAGTTCGCCATTATCATTTGCTATAGCCAAACTATTGGTTAAAATAAAATACATATCATTGGCAAATCTCATCATGAATAAAGAAGTCGTGAGCGAATTAATTCAAGGAAATTGTACGGTTGATAATATGGTTCAACAATTGTGTCTAATTGAGGTAGATCAACCCAAGCGCTTAGAGATTTTGCTTGATTATCAAAATCTAGCCACTTTACTGGGTCAGAATGGTGCTAGTAAAAGAGTAGCAGAGGATATTCTTGAAAC
>JBILCD010000068.1:0-11103 GCA_044353285.1 Crocinitomicaceae bacterium
TTTCAAAGTTATCGGAAATACGTAAAAAACCGAATTACATGGACACTCTTGCCTCATCTCTTTACGATAAGGACCGATCTATTTTTATACATCCGCTGCAATTTTCTAAGATCAAGAACTTGGCACTTTGTGATATTAGAAGTGCTGATAATAAAGACCGTTGGATAGTGTTACTTGATGTAGAAAAAGGATTTGCTAAGGAAGTAAATCATCAGCATGATGATACGTGGATAGGTGGCCCTGGAATATCATCTTGGAATCAAGAAGAAGCTGTTTTAGGTTGGATAGAAGATGGGAAGTCATTTTATTTTCAATCCGAAGTATCGGGCTACTCGCACCTTTATTCCTACGACATAGAAACAGGCCAAACAAATGCCCTAACATCGGGAAATTTTGAAATACACGGCGTCCAATTATCAAAAGACAAAAAACGATTTTATATAACGGCCAACAAAACACATCCCGGTAATCGTGATTTTTATCACTTAGACTGTAAAAGTTTAGTTTGGACGCCTATTCTAAGTGCTGATGGATATCATGATGTGCAAGTGTCTCCCGACGAAAAATTATTATTGGTAAGGTATTCTAATGCGAATACACCATGGGAATTATATCTTGCTAATAATACTCCAAATGCAAAAATGACGCAACTAACTCATTCTGTTTCCTCAAAATTTCAATCTTATTCTTGGCGCAAGCCTCCTGTAATTCAATTCAAAGCAAGTGATGGCATTCCGGTTTCGGCTCGAATATATGAGCCAATGGCAGGAAATAAAAATGGTGCGGCTGTCTTATTTGTCCACGGTGCAGGTTATCTGCAAAATGCACACAACTATTGGAGTAACTATTACCGAGAATACATGTTTCATAATTTACTATGCGATCTTGGTTATACTGTTCTAGATGTTGACTATCGCGCCAGTGAGGGGTATGGACGAGATTATCGAACTGCTGTTTATCGTTACATGGGCGGACGAGATTTAGATGATTTTCTTGATGCGAAAGATTTCTTGGTACAGCAATATGGGATCGATTCAAATCGCATTGGGATTTATGGAGGTTCTTATGGTGGCTTCATAACCTTAATGGGTTTATTAACAAAACCAAATGAATTTTCCTGCGGTGCTGCCTTGCGTTCGGTTACTGATTGGGCACATTACAACCATGAATATACGAGTAATATCCTTAATTATCCGGAAACAGATCCACAAGCTTATCGTAAAAGTTCGCCAATATACTACGCTGAAAATTTAGCTAAACCACTACTTATGTTGCACGGAATGGTAGATGACAATGTGCAGTTCCAAGATATCGTTCGTCTTAGTCAACGCTTTATAGAATTAGGTAAAAAAGATTGGGAATTAGCTGTTTATCCAACAGAAGCCCATGGATTTAGAGCCCCATATTCCTGGTACGATGAGTACCGAAGGATTTTTGAGTTATTTGATAAACAGTTAAAATAGTAATGTCATGCTAGTCGTCAGAGAATTAATAGATAAAGAGGAAATGCTTAAAAATTTGCCGGTGCTTCAAGACTTATATCCCAGTCTTACCTTAAGTGAATATTCATCAGAACTAGATTTAATGCTGCCTCATAACTACGGACAAGTCGGTGTTTTTGAAGGAGATATTTGCCTTGGCTTAAGTGGGTTTTGGATTGGAACTAAATTGTGGTGCGGTAAATATTTAGAGTTAGATAATATTGTTGTTTCAAAAACACAAAGGAGTCAAGGAATCGGTAAATTAATGTTTGATTTTCTACATAAAAAAGCCTTGGAAAATGACTGTACCATGCTTTCTTTGGACTCCTACACGACAAATTTTAAAGCACATAAATTCTTTTATAACGAAGGTTTTGCTCCAAAGGGATTTCATTTTATTAATATACTGAAGGACGAGAAAGTTCGGTGATTTAAATCTTACCTTCAATATTCTATTTGCCTTGTGTGATAGTGCAGATCCACAGTGAGGTCATTCAAATTAAATAAGGTAGATTCAATTGCTACTGTAAGCTATTATTGCTTTCGAGTTGATATCATTAAATTAGCGGGGTTATTATATCCATACCTGAATGGAAGGGGTAATTCTTTTCCAATAATAGCTTTCTTTAAATCTTCTTGTATCGCATTCGCGAAAATGGGAATTGGTTTGGTGTATTTTCCGTAATGGCGAATTTTCCATTTACTAGCATCGAAATAGCGAAAAGGAACACCAGTATCATCTTGCATAATTGAGAAAGAATTTGAAATTATTATGTTCGTAATTCCAGAGAATTTCGCTTCATGGCAAACATATGAAGCAGATTTTATCATTGTAGTAGCGTCTTTGGAAACCAGGTTTAACATCTTGCTAAGACCAGGTGTTTTTTTTAATCCTCCATCAGAAATATCTTGAGAAAAGTAATATAATTCTTTTAAAATACCCTTGTCTAAAAATCTAAATCGAACACCAACAGAAAAATTAGTTGCATCAATTATTTTTCCATCATCATTAAATGCTACTGGTGAAATACTCGTTAATTCAACTCCCATTCTATTCATGAAAAACATGAAAATTGGAATGGTTCCTTTCAGTACGGGATTACTAAATTCCTTTGCCATGAATTTAGTGATAAAAAAACTATGTGTCATATTTTCATCCACAGATTTACAAACGGCATTTAAAATGTTGGGTGTTAATGTAGGATTTATAATATTCTCCTTTTTGGGAATTTCCCCTGTTGGTTCAAGACCAAATAAGTAATAGGATGTATAATCCGGGTGTGCGGAATAGACATAGAGAAAATCTGCCCCGCTAAATGGATAAAAAAGTGTTTCTGATTTTCTTTCAATTTTTTCTGCTTTAGACCATTCGTGTATTGGGTTAATACTTTTAAGAACCACACCGTCCCAGGCCTTATTGATAAAGCTTTGGTGTTTCTTCCATTCACTTGTATTAAACGCTGTTGAAAAATCACCGGAATTTTCAGGTTTATTGCCCGAAAGAAATGAGGCGATTAAATTAAGTTCCTCGTTAACAGGTTCATTTTTAGTTGTTTTAGGAATAGAATCCACTTTAATACTAACTGGCTTATCGGTATTTTTTTTGTTACTGTTTGATTGACATGATGCCAGCACAGCTAAAATAATCGCACTAATGATATAACTTTTCATTTCTTTAAACTTAGATTTTCCACTAAGATAAGATTTTAATCGGGCGAAAAAAAGCAATTTATAAACGTAATTATGAAAGAAGCAAAAATTATCAAAATTGACATAAAAAATAAACATCGAGTTTTCATCTGTTTTTAAGCTCATTCTTTGGAATTAATTTAAATAATTTTAAAAAAAAAAATAGTTAATATATTTCACTATATTTGATTTAAGTTGGAGTTCAGAAACCAATTGAAAAAACGGCCATCCGCTAATTGGTAATTAGTGGGGTTTATAAGCTAACCTTAATAAGCTATAATAAAATTAATATGAAAAAAATTATTTTAAGCGTAGCTTTATTAGCTGCTGTTGGTATGACTTCTTGCGGTAAGAAGACTGCATGCGATTGTAAAAAAGAAGTGCCGGAACTTATGGCTGAAGGTATGAAAGCAATGGGAGATGAAGCTAAAACCAAAGATCTTGAAGCTAAAATTGCAGATTTGAAAGAATCTTGTAAAGATTTTAAACCAGAAGATTTTAAAGATTGTAAATAATTACACTTTGTAAAAAAAAAAAGGCTACCTTATCTTTAGGGCAGCCTTTTTTTTTTACATTAGTTGTTTGAAATACTTGCTACTTTATTAGTGAACTAATTATGAGGAAAAAAAGGCGTGTATTTTTTGGTTTTATTTTATTTATCGGAGCTTTAGGTTCTAGTTGTAATGATGTAAAGACTCCCGTTGAGGTAATCCCAACGCAGAATGTGACAAGGGATGCAATTACCCCGACTAGTAAAGTTAGTGTTGTAATTCCTGATGCAGGTGTTATTGCATCACCAAATATGGAGATTCCGGAAACGGAAAATGAAAAATTAATTGTTCACCATACTGCATTTAGTCTTTTATACAGTGAAGAACACGAGCAAGCCATATGGATAGCTTATGAGTTAACAAGCGAAGAAACCAACAAGAAATTTGACCGATCGGATAACTTTATCGTGGATCCAGCTATAAAAACAGGTTCCGCAACGAATGCTGATTACAAAGGATCAGGATATGATCGTGGGCATTTGGCACCGGCTGCTGATATGTCGTGGTCCAACCAAACCATGCAAGAATCATTTTATTATAGTAATATGAGTCCACAAGACCCAAGTTTTAACAGGGGAATATGGAAAAAATTAGAAGAGCTTGTCAGATCTTGGGCGGTGGAAAATAAGTCCTTGTACGTGGTTACAGGACCAATATTAAGTTCAGGATTATCTACTATTGGACCCAATAATGTTTCGGTTCCTAATTATTATTATAAAGTTTTATTAGACTACAGTCAACCAGACATTAAAGCCATTGGTTTTATCATTCCTAATCAAGGGTCGAAGGCAGATTTAACTAGTTTTGCGGTTTCGATCGATAAAGTGGAGCTGTTAACTGGCTTGAACTTTTTCCCAAATCTGCCTGATCAGCAAGAAAATTCACTTGAAAGTTCAATTTGTACTTCATGTTGGTCATGGAAAGCGAATAAACCTTCAGGTCGTGAACAAACGAGTAGCCAATCATCCTCCGTTCAATGTAGCGGGATAACGCAAAAAGGCACTCAGTGTAAACGAATGACCTTAGACCCTAGCGGCCTTTGTTATCAGCACCAATAATTTTATATCTTATTAAATTAATTTTAACTATTTGATAAAGATAACTTATTGCTAAATAGCTGTTTAGCAAAGTAATTTAAACTAGTTTTGAAATTAGGCATTGTGTTTGAAACATTGATTAATACTTAGCGTACAAAAATGCTGTATTAAAATAGTAGTTATGACCATTAACACAGAATCATTAAGAACGAAGTCGCTTCACCAAGCGAAATTAAAATTGTCAAAACACCGAGAATTAGGGGAGCAAAGTCATTTGAATGTCTTTCAAGTCGCCGATTTAATGGATAAAATTATCCATGCTGGAAAAGAGCAGGAGCACGATAATTCAATCTTCTTTTCGATTGGAATGAATTAATGTTCTATTACTCCCGAACCTACTAATTCATCGCCTTGATACCAAGCGGCAAATTGACCTGGTGTAACTCCCTTTTGTTTCTTTGAAAAAAGAACAAATACATCTCCATTTACTCGAAGTAAAATAGCGTCCTGCAAAGGTTGCCGATAACGTATTCTAACACGACAAGACAATATATTATTTTTATTAAATAATATATTGTTATTAAGCCAATTAATGCTGTTTATTTCAATCTTTAATGCATATTTGTTTAGCCCGTTATGTAACTCAGACTGTCCAGTATAAATCAGATTATTTATCGTGTCTACACCTATGATGAAACTCGGAAGTGGTTTTCCTCCAATTTGTAATCCTTTACGCTGTCCTATGGTATAGTAATATGCTCCCTGATGCTGTCCAACGACAGTTCCCATATCTTTTGTATAGATGAATGGAGCTGCCAATTCACTAATATTTTTAGCAGTAGCATTTAAGTTGTTATATAGTTCATATTGAGGGAGTTCCTGTGGAATTTCTATAATTTCTCCGGTTTTCGCTTTTAATTGTTGCTGGAGAAAAAGGGGTAAGCTTATTTTACCAACAAAGCATAATCCTTGAGAATCCTTTTTTTCTGCTGTGACAAGGTTTAACTCCATGGCAATTTTACGAACCTCTTGTTTTTCAAGATGACCAATCGGAAAAAGGGCTTTAGATAGTTGATTTTGTGTAATTTGACATAAGAAATATGATTGATCTTTTGTTTTATCGATACCGGCTAATAAAGAATAGCTTCCGTCTTTATTGTCTGATTTACGACAATAATGTCCAGTGGCGACAAAATCAGCGCCTAGTTTCATTGCCGCTTCAAGAAATACGTCGAATTTAATTTCTCGATTACATAAAATATCTGGGTTGGGTGTTCGGCCACGTTGATATTCATCAAACATATAATCCACGATTCTAGATTTATAGGCTTCACTTAAATCGATTACTTGGAAAGGTATGCCAAGTTGTTGAGCCACTAAGAGCGCATCATTTGAATCTTCAATCCAAGGACATTCATCTGAAAGCGTAACACTTTCATCATGCCAATTTCGCATGAACATACCGATAACTTCGTATCCTTCTTTTACCAAAAGGTGAGCAGCAACGCTAGAATCTACTCCTCCAGAAAGTCCTACTACAACACGTTTCATGTTGTAAAATTAATCAAAGTATGAGGAATAGCATTATTTTCTTTTAGACCTTTAAAAGATCATACATTTTCAATCTTGGTGTGAAAAGCATTTACAGCTCTCATCCCATCGATGGCTGCCGATACAATTCCTCCAGCATATCCAGCACCTTCAGCACAAGGGTAAATCCCGTTTACATCAATATGTTCTAAGGTTTCAGGGTTTCTCGGAATGAGAACAGGGGAAGATGTGCGTGATTCAGGAGCGTGAATTACCGCATCATTAGTGATAAATCCCGGCATTTTTTTTTCGAATTCGAGGCACGCTTTTCGGATACGTTCTATCACAAAAGCAGGGAAAATAGTATCCATTTCAACGCTAGTGACACCAATAAAATAAGATGTTTTTGGGAAATTGACTGTTTTCTTTCGATCAATAAAATCAGCTAAACCTTGAGCCGGTACTTTTTGATTTTCTCCTGCAGCTTCCCAACATGCTTTTTCAATTGATTTTTGAAAATCTAGGCAAACAAATGGATCAGTTTTATACTCTTTAAAATCTGAAGGGTCAATACTGACAACAATGCCTGAGTTTGCGTAGGGATTATTTCGTTTACTGGGCGACCATCCATTGGTAACTACTTCTTGTTCGCTTGTGGCACATGGCGCAATAATTCCACCAGGGCACATACAAAAAGAATAAACACCTTTCCCATCAATTTGAGCTACCAAACTATACGATGCTGGTGGAAGGTATTGATCGTTTTCGCGATTATGGTATTGTAATTTATCAATAAAAGATTGTTGGTGTTCAATTCTAACTCCAAGTGCGAATGGTTTTGATTCAATTCGAATCTTGCGATCGTGTAACAAATAAAAAATATCCCTAGCTGAATGGCCTGTGGCTAAAATCATGTTTTTTGTATTCTTCCAACTTTCGTTGTTAATTTGAATTGCGTTTAGTTGTTTCTGTTCTATTTTAATATCTGTTAAACGACTATTAAAGTGAATCTCACCACCACATTCAATAATTTTTTCACGAATTACCTCAATAATTTGTGGAAGTTTATTGGTCCCAATATGAGGGTGGGCATCAACTAGAATGGCATCATCTGCTCCGAAATGAACCAATAATTGTAGGATTTTTTCAACATCACCCCGTTTCTTTGATCGCGTGTATAATTTTCCATCTGAGTAGGTTCCGGCACCACCTTCACCAAAGCAGTAATTTGATTCAGGGTTTAAGATTCCTTCTTTATTAAGTTTTGCTAAATCGTGTCGTCGTGCGCGAATATCTTTACCTCGTTCATAGATAATTGGCTTTAAATTTAACTCTAAGCAGCGCAAAGCAGCAAATAAACCTGCGGGACCGGCTCCAATAATGGTTATCGGAGGAGCTTTTGCTACCGAAAGAAAATTGAAATCATGTAAATGGGAGGGAAGTGCATTATCGGCTATTTCGAAAGTGCAATTTATTTTGATATTTCTTCCTCTAGCATCGATGCTTTTCTTTTTCCACCGAAAGAAGATTTTTTTTGGATACTTAATACCACTATCCGCTCTTAATTTATTTTCAATAAATTGCTCGTCTTGTGCTTGTTCCGGTGAACATTGAAAAGAAATATTTTCCATTATCCTTCAAATATAAGGGAAAGCGACCACACTTTATTGTAGAGCTTGTTGATTGGATTTGCGATATTGGTATTATCTTGAATAAAGCTATTTATAAAACCATGTGAATATTTAAGTTCTATCCCAAATTTGAAATAGGGCGCGAAAAATTCTAATCCACCACCAATTTGTCCCTGCACATCATTTCGTTTGATTTTAACATAGGGATCAATGTAATTTTGAGACGCTTTTTCTTGTGATTGCAAATCAATAGAGTATTGACCTCCAACTAACACATATGCGGTAAAGTTATTAAGTCTTTTGGTTCTAAATTGTAGCATTATAGGGAAGTCTAGATTGGTAGAATTTACGCGCTCTTCCCCAATTTGATCTTTATTTAACACGGTATCTTCGAAAGTATATCTTAAAAGTCTTTCTTGAAATGAAAGCGTAGGAATAAAGCGTAAACGTAGAACAGGCGTACCTAATTTCATAGTTGTTAAAATGCCTAACTGTCCACCTGGTTGTGCGTCATTCTCTAATAATTTAAGCCCATATTGCTCATATGCGTTGACATTTTGATAAACCGTAAAATCGGAGGAATTGAAGCCAAGCATAAAGCCGAAATGAAACATGCGCTTATCAAAATTCTTGTAACGCTCTTGCTTGAATTTTTGAGCATAGGAAGATGATCCCAAAACAATAAAAATAAGCAGTGTTAGAAATAGTTTCATGCGCTTCATTAAACGCAAAGGTAACTTGAAAGTTGCAACTTTATTTTATTCCAGCATAGATTGTAGCGATACCTCCGCTAACAAGAGTTGATTCTATATTTTTATAGCCAATTTTGTGTAAAATTTCTTCAAAATCTTTCCCCTCAGGAAAGGCTGCAACACTTTCTGGTAAATATGAATATGCTTGTGCATCTTTTGATATTCTCTTTCCAAAGAAAGGAATGAAGTAGCGGGAATAAAAGCCGAATATTTGCTTAATTGGAAATCGCTTTGGTTTAGAGAATTCAAGGATTACGGCTTTTCCACCTGGCTTTAGTACCCTTAGCATTTCTGTCAAGCCTAATTCCAAATTTTCAAAATTACGAACGCCAAAACCAACGGTTAATGCATCAAAATAATTACTGTCATACGGAATATTTTCAGAGTCGCCCAATTGCATTTTTATAATAGAATCTACTTTATTCTTTATCATTTTTTGCTCGCCAACTGCCAACATGCCCGCTGAAATATCTAAGCCAATTACCTCTTCAGGATTTAGTTTGAGTGCTGCAATTGCAAAGTCACCGGTTCCTGTAGCAATATCGATTAATTTTTTAACTGGAGTACTTCGAAGTTGATTGATTGCTTTTCTACGCCAAATCTTATCAATCCCCAACGAAAGGAAGTGATTCAAAAAATCGTAGCGTGCTGATATGTTATCAAACATTTCTGCGACTTCTTGTTTTTTTGATTTATCGACTTGGTTATAAGGTTTAACTTCGATTTTTGACATACTATCTTAACAATTTATTGAGTTAATAGTTTATTAACCTCTTCGAGTAAGTCATCTTTATTGATACTTACAACGCCCGCATGTTCACAAACCAAACCGCCAGCAATATTTGATATTTCAGCAATTTCTTTGTACGATAAATTCGATAGCAAACAAAGGCAAGCAACGGCAATGACAGTATCGCCTGCACCACTTACATCGCTTATGTTTCTTGGATGTGCTTTTGCTGTGTGTATGAGATCTCCTTTTTTTACAAAAACACCGTATTCAGATAAGGTGATTAAGGAAATTAAATTGCTTAATTTTTGCTCCAATTGCGAAACAGCGTCAATTAATTTGTTTGATGATGTTTGTATATTAAACTCACATTTCAATCCTTCCTTTAATTCTTTTAGGTTTGGCTTGAATAAATCAACAGTTTTATACGATAGAAAATTTTCAAACTTTGGATCGACACACGTAATTATATGATTTAATTTCGCAAAAGCAATGATTTGTTGAATCAAGGATTCAGTTAATACTCCTTTGTTGTAATCCTCAAAAATAATGGCGTCAATACCATCAATCAGCAAGGAATTTAATTTCTTCATCAATTCATTGGATTCCTCTTCTGAAATAGGGTCAGTTGTTTCGCTGTCAATCCTCAGTAGCTGCTGCTTATTAGATATGATCCTGGATTTTACCGTGGTAGGACGATCTTTACTTTGAACGATGCCTGCACTTGAGATAGCATTCTCTGTGAATTTATCGATGAGTATTTTTCCTGCATCATCAGCGCCAATCACAGAACAAACAATGGGTTTTGCGCCCAAAGCAATCAAATTTAAAGCAACATTTCCTGCTCCACCGATTCGATTTTCTTCTTTTTCAAAAAGAACGACAGGAACAGGTGCTTCAGGACTCATTCGATGTACTTTTCCAATTTTGTAATTGTCAAGCATGACATCGCCTACAACGACTACGCGAAATTTAGAAAAGGAATCAAATACATCATTATAATTCATACCGTTAATTTTGATAGCGCCTCTTTCATTCTTCGCATCGCTTCACTTAATGTTTCTTCTGATGCAGCATAAGAAATACGTATGCAAGTAGGACTTCCAAATCCTTCACCACTCACTAAAGCAATTTGTCCTTCGGCTAGTAAAAACATACAAAGGTCCTGTGCTGAATTAATCTGGTATTCTTTATATTGTTTTCCAATGAAAAAGGATATGTCAGGAAAAACGTAAAATGCGCCTTCTGGAATATTACAAACAACACCTGGCATTTCTTTGAGCTTAGAAATCACCAAATCTCTTCTAGAATGAAATGCTTCTACCATTTCTTTTAAGATACTTGGGTCAGCATTCATGGCTGAAATAGTGGCTTTTTGGGTTATTGAAGAAGTGCCAGATGTAAATTGACCTTGAATTTTATTGCAGGCATCTGCAATAATTTTAGGAGCGCCGATATATCCAAGCCGCCAACCCGTCATTGCCCATGCTTTTGAAACACCATTAACAGTAACCACTTGATTCATTATGTCATTGAATTGAGCCAAACTTTCATGCTTGCCAAGAAAATTAATGTGCTCATATATTTCATCGCTCATCGCGACAACTGATGGATTTGCTTTTAATACCATGGCAAGACCTTGTAATTCGCTTTTTGAATAAACAGATCCAGTTGGATTACATGGCGTGGAGAAAATAAAGAG
>JBILCD010000227.1:0-3747 GCA_044353285.1 Crocinitomicaceae bacterium
TAAATATAAAGGAAGAAATTTCATTAAAAAGGGCTGCTCTATATGGCTTTTTTATTCTTCTATCAATGTGGTTGGTCTATTGGGCCGACGCTTTATTTTCCTTTAATTTTCATGAGCTCGGGGTTTTACCAAAACAACTAAAAGGACTCAAGGGCATTCTTTTTATGCCGCTCATTCATGCAAGTGATGATAGCAAGCACATCTTGAATAATTCGCCCGCTATTTTCTTTCTTAGCACCTTATTATTTTACTCCTATCACAAAATTGCACTTAAGGTTTTTATGTTGTCGTGGATAATGAGTGGTTTACTATTATGGTCATTTGCCCAAGATAATGGGGTTTACCACATAGGAATGAGTGCTGTCATTTATTCATTGGCAGGTTTTTTATTCATGTCGGGGATTTTGCGCAAGTATTTCCCGCTTCAAGCCTTATCCTTACTAATTGTTTTTTTATATGGCAGCATGGTTTGGGGGCTTTTTCCAACCAATTTAAGGATCTCTTGGGAAGGCCACCTAATGGGTTTGTCTGCGGGAATATTTTTGGCAATATATTATCGATCCATGGGGCCACAACGTCCAAAATTTCAATACGAAATCGAAAAAGAATTAGGCATTGAGCCCCCCGATTTAGAAGCAATATATAATCAAAAATTACGTGAAGAGGCGGAGCGTGAGGCAGAAATTAAATCACCTCAACAAATCATCTATCACTACCTAGATAGCAAAGACGTAAAAGAAAAACCAATGATTAATCCACCTTCGGATGAAACTGTGCTGTAACCCTTCCTTTTTGGATAAAAATATCCGACCAATCGTTTCCAGGACATTCAATTTCGATGTATTCACAGGTTTTAAGGCAGATCGAATTGCTGCACAGTTCTTCCGCTAATTCTGACAAGCCATCGTTATGACCAATAATAAATAAATCATAATTCTCTTGGTCCGCTATGAGAGTTTTTAGTTGGTATGCTTCTGCCAGGTATAATTCATTTGAATATTCGATTGCTTTAAATTGCCCTGGCAGTGTTACATTTTCGAGTGTTTGTTTTGTGCGGCTTGCGTCTGAACACAAGAGCAAGGAATTTTTCCAATTGGTTTTCGAAAGAAACGCTTTCATTTCGATTGCTTGACGAAGTCCTTTTTCGGCTAGTTCTCGATCAATGTCTTTGCCGCTGATGGATAGCACTTTCGTTTTAGCGTGTCGCAGAAGGTGGAGCTTCACAAGAATTTATTTTTTAGCAAATAGTTGTTAAGCTTTTCAAGTTGAGGAAGGGTCAGTGATGCTTCAAGTAGCGTAAGATGCTCCATGCGGTGACAATCCGAACCAACAAAATCAAACTCACAGGCATCAATGAGCATTTCCGCTTGTTTCTTTATTTCTATGCCATAATGCCCGGTGAGAGACAGTAGATTAATTTGAATGTTCACACCTCTTTTTCGCCATTCAACGGCTTTCTCAATTGACCCTAAAAAGTATAAGTAGCGCTCAAAATGAGCAATAACAGGCTTATACCCGGCTTTTATTAATTCATCAAATAGTACTTCTTCAAAACTTGGAGCATGATAAAATGAGAATTCAAATAGTACGTAATTATCGCCAAAGGTGAGTACATCGCGGTTTTTAACTTTTTCGAGAAAAGTTTCGTCAAAATAATATTCTGCTGCAGCTTCCAGTGTTAGGGTAATGCCCACTGCTTCCATTTCTTTTCGCACCTCATTTAATCCGCTTAAAATAATAGCACTTGTATTTGGATAGGAAGGATTTTTAATGTGTGGGGTAGTGATGATTTTTGAATATCCTAGGGATTCAAATTTTGTAAGGAGCGCAATTGTCTCATCCATGTTTTTAGCCCCATCATCAATTCCTGGGATCAAATGGCTATGCATATCTACTTTTAATTTTGATATGTCGAGGGCTTTTTTATTGCTTGTCTGCTGTTTGAAAAATCCAAATAATCCCATACTAATTAGCGATTATTGTATTGTTGGTCGTAATAGTTTTGGTAGCTTCCGCTGGTCACTTTATCGATCCATTCTTTATTCGCTAAATACCAATCGATGGTTTTTGACAAGCCGTCTTCAAAGTTTATGGAAGGCGTCCAGCCTAATTCATCAGATATTTTGCTCGCATCAATAGCATAGCGTTGGTCGTGCCCGGCTCTATCTTTAATATAGGTAATCAACTTAGTAGCACTTCCTTCAGGCCTGCCTAATTTTTGATCCATGAGTTGGCATAAAAACATCACTAAGTCGATGTTTGTCCATTCATTTAATCCTCCAATATTATACGACTCGCCAATTTTACCTTTATGAAAAATAGCATCAATAGCACTTGCGTGATCTTCTACCCAAAGCCAATCTCTAATATTTAGGCCATTGCCATAAATCGGCAAGGGTTTTTCGTTTAGAATATTAATAATCATTAAGGGAATTAATTTTTCTGGAAAATGATGACTGCCATAATTATTGGAGCAATTTGACATCTTTACCGGAAGCTGAAAGGTATGAAAATAAGCACGAACGAAATGATCAGATGATGCTTTGGAGGCAGAGTAGGGGCTCCGTGGATCGTAGGGAGTATTTTCGGTAAAAAAACCTTCGCTTTCCAAACTCCCAAATACTTCATCCGTTGAAACATGGTAAAAAACGTGGTCGTTTTTATCAGTCCATGCGTCTTTAGCGGCTTCGAGAAGCGTAACCGTACCAACGACGTTTGTTAGCACAAATTCCATGGGACCTTCAATTGAACGATCGACATGTGATTCAGCTGCAAGGTGTATAACATCTGTGATGGTATATTTCGAGAATAGGTCTGTTACGCTTTTTTTATCGAGAACATCTGCTTTTTCGAACACATAGTTGTCTTTGTGTTCTACATCAATGAGGTTTTCTAAATTTCCAGCATACGTTAGTTTATCAACATTAATGATTTGGTAATCGGGATAATTCGTCACGAATCGCCGAACAACATGGGAGCCGATAAATCCTGCTCCTCCTGTAATCATTATGTGTTTTTTAAACTGTTTCATTTTTTATAAACTCCAATATTCTAGGTCCTTAATTTTTGATTGATAGATTCCTTTAACATCGATAAAAACTCCTTTGCCATCCTTGAATAAGCTTTTGAAATAATCTTCGTTTAGTGTCAAATATTCTTGGTGATTAACTGCTACGATGATGGCATCATAATTAGTTAAGGGTTGTTTTATAAGAGACACACCATATTCTTTTTCCATTTCTTCAGAACTTGCATGGGGATCTACAATATCTACAGCCATTTGATAGGATTTCAATTCAGTTACGATATCGATGATTTTGGTATTCCGAATATCGCTCACATCCTCCTTAAACGTTGCACCCATGATGAGTGCTTTCGCTTCTTGAATGTGTTTCCCTTGTGCAATTACTTTTTTTACTGTTTGTTTTGCGATATAAAATCCCATGGAGTCGTTTACATAACGTCCACTTGTAATCACGCGTGAGTGATAACCGGCTTGCTGTGCTTTATGTGTCAGATAGTATGGATCAACTCCAATGCAATGGCCCCCCACCAAACCAGGGGAGAATTTCAAAAAATTCCATTTTGTCCCTGCCGCTTCAAGCACATCAAAAGTGTTAATCTTAAGCTTGTTAAAAATGATTGACAATTCATTGATCAAAGCAATATTAACATCACGCTGGGTATTTTCAATGATTTTTGCAGCTTCTGCCACTTTGATAGACGGTGCACGATGTACGCCAGCTT
>JBILCD010000069.1:0-11078 GCA_044353285.1 Crocinitomicaceae bacterium
ATTGCGCACCAAAAATTGCAGTTGGTAAAAACATGAAAATGCGCAGTTTTCAGGGATTTAAAATAGAACCTGTTTCTGATTTCCTTGAAAGTCGTAAACCTATTTTGGTCAACAGCGATGTGTACCTCGAATTGGCGGCACCAACCTCGTCATTAACTGATTATTTTTATAAAAATGCCGATGCGGATGAGGTTATTTTTATTCATCGTGGGGAAGGTACCGTTAAAACACAATTGGGAAACATCGCATTTAAATATGGCGATTATATTGTTATTCCTCGTGGGATGATTTATCAAATTCATTTTAATTCCACCGATAACAAATTATTAATTATTCAATCTTTTCATCCTATTTATACGCCAAAACGTTATCGGAATTGGTTTGGGCAATTATTAGAGCATTCTCCATATTGCGAGCGTGACATGCGTCCTCCCACTGAATTAGAAGTACATGATGAGCAAGGTGAATTTCTTGTGAAAATAAAAAAGCAAGATGTTTTATATGATTATGTATATGCCTCTCATCCTTTCGATGTTGTCGGATGGGATGGATACAATTTTCCTTATGCATTTAGCATTCATGATTTTGAACCCATTACTGGACGTGTTCATCAACCACCTCCCGTTCACCAAACATTTGAAACGAGTGCGTTTGTGATCTGTTCTTTCGTTCCACGACTTTATGACTATCATCCTTTATCAATTCCTGCGCCTTATAATCATAGTAACATAGACTCCGATGAGGTATTATATTACGTTGATGGGGATTTTATGAGTCGAAACCATATTGAAAAAGGTCAAATCACGCTACATCCATCAGGTATTCCACATGGACCGCACCCGGGTGCCTATGAAAGAAGTATTGGAAAAACAGCCACCGAAGAATTAGCGGTGATGGTTGATACATTTAAACCATTACAACTTACTACCTTTGCAATGGGAATAGAAGATGATGATTATTCAAAATCGTGGTTAACACATTAAAAAATAGTAATATGTCAACAGAAATTAAAAATTTAAAAGACCTTCAAAATACAGAATATAGTTTGAAGAAATTATTCAACGATGCACAGGATTTTCTTCCCTTATTGGGAACTGATTATGTCGAATTATATGTAGGAAATGCGAAGCAATCTGCTCTTTATTATAAGACGGCATTTGGCTTTCAATCGGAGGCTTTTGCTGGATTAGAAACGGGATGCAAGGATCGTGTATCCTATGTATTAAAGCAGGATAAAATCCGTTTAGTGCTAACTACTCCCTTAACCAAGGATGGCGTAATCAATGAACACATTAATAAGCATGGCGATGGAGTGAAAATAGTTGCGCTTTGGGTGGAAGATGCTACTTCGGCATTTAACGAAACAACAAAACGAGGAGCAAAGCCATTTATGGAACCTACTCGTGAAGAAGATGAACACGGATATGTTATTCGTTCAGGAATATACACCTATGGGGAAACCGTTCATATTTTTGTTGAAAGAGCAAATTACAATGGCGTTTTTCTTCCCGGGTATAAAGCATGGACATCGCACTACAATCCGGCACCTGTAGGGTTAAAATTTATCGATCACATGGTAGGAAATGTGGATTGGAATGAAATGAATACTTGGTGCCAGTTTTATGCTCAGGTTATGGGCTTTGCACAGATCATTTCTTTTGATGATAACGACATTTCTACTGAATATACAGCATTGATGAGTAAGGTAATGAGTAATGGGAATGGCCGTATTAAGTTTCCAATAAATGAACCCGCAGCAGGGAAGAAAAAGTCTCAAATAGAGGAATACATTGATTTTTATAATGGACCAGGCGTGCAGCACATTGCGCTTGCAACGGATGATATTATAACAACAGTTTCTGCGATGCGCGATCGTGGGGTTGAATTTTTATACGTCCCTGACAGTTATTATGTCGATTTATTAGAGCGTGTTGGAGAAATAGATGAAGACATTGAATTATTAAAACAACATGGTGTTTTAATTGATCGCGATGAAGAGGGATACTTGCTTCAATTATTCACAAAGCCAGTGGTTGATCGCCCAACGATGTTTTTTGAAATCATTCAGCGTAAAGGTGCGCAATCATTCGGAAAAGGAAATTTCAAAGCCTTATTTGAAGCGATTGAAAGAGAACAAGAGAATAGAGGGACATTATAGACTAGGGGTAATGAATCCGTTTTAAACGGTCATAATTTCCTTTTCTTTCTGCTCCAGTAGATCGTCAATTTTCTTAATGAATTTATTGGTAATTTCCTGAACAACAGCTTCAGCATCTTTGGTCATATCCTCCGATAAACCATCGTTTTTCATGGTTTTAATAAAATCCAAGGCGTCTTTACGATTATTTCGAATACCAACTTTCCCAGATTCACCTTCTGCTTTTGCCTTTTTCACTAGATCTCTTCTTCTTTCTTCCGTGAGTGGCGGCACAGCAATTAACAATTGTTCTCCGTTGCTTTGAGGGTTTAATCCAAGATTCGCATTCATGATGCCTTTCGCGATATCGTTTAGGGTATTCTTCTCGAAAGGTTGAACCGTTATCGTACGGGCATCCATTGTATTCACATTCGCGATTTGCTGTAAAGGGGTCATTGCTCCATAATATTCCACCATAACTCCAATCAGCATAGCGGGTGTTGCTTTTCCTGCTCTAACTTTTAGCAATTCATGATCAAAATGCGTCATTGTTTTATCATTTGAACTCCGCAAATCATCGTATACCATTTCAAGTTCTTCTGTCATATCAAATTATTTTAGTTATGAACGATTGTTCCTATATGATCTTCCGTGAGCACTTTAAGAAGTGTGCCGGGTGTATCCATATCAAATACTATAATGGGTAAATTATTTTCTTTACAAAGTGTAAATGCGGTTAAGTCCATCACATTTAATCCTTTGGAGTACACTTCATCGAAGGTAATGTGGCTATATTTTGTCGCTGTTTTATCTTTTTCAGGGTCTGCGGTATAAATACCATCAACTCGTGTTCCTTTAAGGATAACTTCTGCATTTATTTCGATTGCGCGCAAAGAAGCGGCTGAATCAGTTGTAAAATAAGGATTCCCTGTTCCTGCTCCAAAGATGACTACGCGCCCTTTTTCTAGATGTCGAACGGCTTTTCGGCGAACGTATGGTTCACAAATTTCTTTCATTTCAATGGCAGATTGAAGTCGAGTTTCCACTTGAATTGCTTCTAGTGCAGCTTGAAGGGCCATTGAATTAATCATGGTGGCTAGCATTCCCATATAATCGCCATGGGTTCTATCCATGCCACCTTGTTCTGCTTGAACGCCTCTAAAAATATTTCCACCGCCAATTACAATTGCTATTTCAACTCCTGCCGAGCAAATTTCTTTTATTTGTTTGGCATAGGACGTTATTTTCTCATTATCAATACCAAATTGCTTATTACCCATAAGGGATTCGCCACTGAGTTTTAAAAGGATGCGCTTGTATTTCATAGTACGTTTTACTGAGGACAAATATAGCAGGATTATTTTAGATTTTTAATCCTCATCGATGTCCCAAGCTAAACTTGCATCTTCTGTTTTGCTTGAATCAGCAATTAACAGTTGTAATTCGGATAATTCTTCCTCTTCTAAATCGCGATATTGACCCAGGGGAAGGTCTAGCGAAATGTTTAGTATGCGCGTCCGTTTTAGCTCAACTACTTCATAATCAAGGAAGCTGCACATTCTTCTTATTTGTCGGTTCAAGCCCTGTGTAAGAATAATTTTAAAGGTGAAGCTAGTTATTTTCTCCACACGGCATTTTCGTGTAACAGTTTCCAAAATGGGCACCCCATTACCCATTTGTTTTATAAATTCTTTGCTAATTGGGCGATCTACTTTTACTAGGTATTCTTTATCGTGATTATTTCTTGCGCGCAAAATTTTATTTACGATTTCTCCATCATTTGTCAATAATATAAGACCACTGCTGTATTTGTCTAGTCGCCCCACAGGAAAAATACGAGTTGGGTAGTCGATATAATCTATGATGTTATCAGGAACATCTATATTGGTGGTACATTCTATTCCTTCAGGCTTGTTAAACGCTAAATAAACGAGTTTCTCTTCTGTTTCATTAATTGACACACCATCAATACAAACTTTGTCGTTAGGTTTGACTTTTGTTCCCATTTGCGGAACAACACCATTTATAGTGACACGACCATCTTCAATGAGTTTATCAGCTTCTCTGCGCGAGCAATACCCTTTTTCACTAATAAATTTATTCAGTCTCTTGTGTTCAGATTCCATCACTCAAAGGTATTTAAAACGACGTAGCTCAGCAAATTCTCTGAGTTGCTTCAAAAAAATAAATCAAAAAAAAATCCCGCTTAAAAAAACGGGATAGTTTAATTCTATTGTATCAACGATTAACTTAATGAAAATCGCTTGAATTCAGTAACTGTCAACCCTTTTTCAGTAGAATTTAAAAATTGTTCTACACTTAATTTATTATCTCTAACAAAAGGCTGGCTTAATAGTGTGTTTTCTTGAAAGAATTTGTTCAATCGGCCCATGGCAATTTTTTCTGCCATTTCAACTGGTTTTCCTTCCTGAATAGCTAGGTCTTTTCCGACTTCAATTTCACGATCAATCGTTTTCTGATCAACACCGTTTTTATCTATCGCTACAGGATTCATTGCTGCAATTTGCATCGCAACTTGACGTCCAGCTTCTTCAGCATCACTTACATTACTATTTAAACCTACCAAGGTCGCTAATTGATTTCCAGGGTGATTGTATGCAACCACTTTATTGGATTGGATTAGAGCATAAGAAGATAATTCTAATTTTTCGCCGATACGACCAATTTGCTCTATAATTTTTTCTTCTAAGGTAAGCTTCTCATCATAAGCAAGTGCTTTCAATGCGTCAACATTAGCTGGTCTGTGATTCAATGCTAAATCAACAATTGACTGAACAAATGCAACGTAACCCTCATTTTTAGCTACGAAATCTGTTTCGCAATTCAATGCAAGAATAACACCTGACTGTCCATCAGTTGCAGCTTGAGCCATAATTAAGCCTTCTTTTGCGTCATTATCACCTCTTTTAGCAGCGATTTTTTGTCCTTTTTTACGAAGTATGTCGATCGCCATTTCGATATCACCATTTGATTCTACTAATGCGTTTTTGCAGTCCATCATTCCTGCTCCTGTTTGTTGACGTAAGTTGTTCACGTCAGCGGCTGTAATTGCCATGTTCTTTAAGTTTATGGGTTAAAAAATATAAGATTATGCTTCTTCGTCTTCTTTGTTTTCTTCAACAACTGGAGCTTCTTCGGCAACAACTGCTTCTTCAACCGGAGCTTCTTCGGCAACTGGTGCTTCTTCAACAACTGCTTCTTCTTCAGCAACTGGAGCTTCTTCAACAACTGCTTCTTCAACAACTGGTGCTTCTTCAGCAACTGGTGCTGTTTCAACAACTGGTGCTTCTTCAACAACTGGAACTTCTTCAGCAACTGGAGCTGCTTCGGCTACGGCCTCCGTTTTATTAATACGTTTTCTAGTAGTTTGAGTAGGCGCTGCTTCAAGTGTTTCTTCACCACCTGTTTCTGCATCAGGCTTTATATTTTTTCTATCTTCTAATCCAGCGCTAATTGCTTCACAAATTTCATCTAAAATTAGGGCAATTGATTTAGTTGCATCATCGTTAGCAGGGATAGGGAAATCAACCAATTTAGGGTTAGAGTTTGTATCTACCATAGCAAAAACAGGAATATTCAATCGTTTCGCTTCAGCAAGGGCAATATGCTCCTTCATGATATCAACAATAAATATAGCTGCTGGTTGTCTTGTCATTTCTGCAATTGAACCAAAGGTTTTTTCTAGTTTTTCACGTTGACGTGTTTTGAATAATTTTTCACGCTTATTTAATGTTTCCCAAGTACCATCAGACTTCATTTTGTCAATCACAGTCATTTTCTTGATTGACTTTCTTGTCGTTTGAAAATTTGTTAACATACCACCAGTCCACCTTTCAGTTACGTAAGGCATATTAATTTTAATAACTCGCTCGGAAACAATTTCTTTCGCTTGTTTTTTAGTAGCAACAAAAAGTATTTTTTTACCTGATTTTGCAATTTGTTTCATTGCGGCACAAGCCTGACCAAGGTGAACAATTGTTTTATTCAAGTCAATGATATGGATTCCTTTTTTTTCCTCGAAAATATAAGGAGCCATTGCTGGATTCCACTTTCTTTTTTGATGTCCGAAATGAACTCCGGCATTCAAAAGTGTTTCAAAATTTAATTTAGACATATATTATTTTATTTGTTTACGTTCCTTAATTAGCTCAACAGTTGAGGGATCTTACGATAGGTACTCAATAGTTTGGATACTAAACCACCAATATCGATTAACGTTTCGAGAATTGGAATTTTTTTCTTGCCTTTGGTTGACCCGGCTTTTTACGTTCTACCATTCTAGGATCACGTGTCATTAAACCATCAGCTTTTAGTAAAGGCTTATAATCAGCTGAAATTTCAACGAGTGCACGAGAGATACCCAATCGGATAGCTTCTGCTTGGCCATTGATACCGCCACCCATTACATTAACTTTTACATCATATTGACCGACAGTTTCGGTTAAAACGAAGGGTTGATTTATTTTTGCTTGCAATACATCAATTGGAAACATAATAGCCATTGCTTTTTTGTTTATTGATATCGTGCCTTTTCCTTTGGATAAATAAACACGTGCAACTGCCGTCTTTCTTCTTCCTAGAGCGTTTATAATTTCCATATTATTTAAGTGAATCTAAATTTAACAATTGTGGTTGCTGTGCTTCGTGCTTATGCACATCGCCAACATATACTTTAAGGTTTGTGAATAATTGTCTTCCTAGCGTATTTTTAGGCAACATTCCTTTAACCGCTTTTTCAATAAGTCGTTCAGGATGATTTTTTAACATGTTTTCAGCAGTGGTAAATCGTTGTCCACCTGGATATCCCGAAAACCGAACATATTCTTTATCCGATAATTTTGAACCGGAGAAGGTTATTTTTTCTGCATTTATCACGATAACATTATCGCCACAATCTGCATGAGGAGTAAAGTTAGTTTTATACTTTCCTCGAATAACTTTAGCAACTTTACTTGCTAGTCTTCCAACGGTATGTCCTTCAGCATCAACGATAAACCATTTTTTATTTGCGGTTTGAGCATTGCCAGAAATTGTTTTATAACTTAATGTATCCACGTTTTAATCTTTAATATGAGCAATAATTCCCTTAAATTAGGGGTGCAAAGATAGGATTTTTGTTTTTATTAACAAAGAATATCTAAAAAAAAGAAAATAATTTTTTATCGCTTTTTAAAAGCTTGAATTGCTTCACGCGTAAAATCGCTAAGGACGAGTGCACCACTGGTAGCAGCACGATTTATTAAAAGTGTATCCCAATCGTCAGTTCCTTCCCAAAAAATCTTTTTTAAGGCAAGCATTGCTTCAGGATTTGACTTCGAAAGCTTAGTTGCCAATGCTTGAATCGCCTCATCCATTTTCTCGTGATTGTCAAAAATCTCATTAAACAATCCTTTTTGCATTGCCCATTCGGCACTTCGCCACGAACTAGCATTAATAGCTAATTCACTCATTGCCGATAGGCCAATTTTTCGTTGAACGGCTGGACCGACCACAAAAGGACCAATACCAACGGCAAGTTCGGATAATTTTACTTCTGCATGTTTGGTGGCAAAACAAAAATCAACGGCGCTTGCAATTCCAACCCCGCCTCCTACAGCTTTTCCTTGAACCCTACCAATTATTAATTTTGATGAGGTTCTACAGGCATTAATGACCATTGCAAAGCCGGAGAAGAATTGTAAGCCTGTCTCAAGATCGTCAATGGCAACGAGTTCGTCAAAGCTAGCCCCTGCGCAGAATGTTTTTTCTCCCGATGATTGCAGGATAATGACCTTAACATTCGGATCTTCGCTTGTACTTTTTATAGTCTTTGCTAGTAATCTTAATAAGCTACCAGGAAGCGAATTGCTTTGAGGATGGCCGAAGGTAATGGTTGCGATACCCTCGTTTGTTGAAGACTCAACGTGACCCATTTCTTCCATCTATTTTGATATTTATTTCAGCGTAATACTATCTGTTCCGATAACAATACCATCACAAATGACCTTGATTTTATAGTTTCCTTTAACTGCTTTTTCAGATTTAAAGTCATAATATATGGACACGTCAATCGCTTGATTCTGATAATCGATATCTTTTTTGTCGGAATAGGCTTCATTTCCTTGGTCTGTATTAACGGTATTACTTGAATTGGCTTGAAGGACTCTTCCATCAGGATTTATGATTTGCAAGTAGACTGATTTTTTCCCTGCGCTGGTTAAGGGATTTTTCGAAACAGTAAAAGTGGATGCTATTTGGATGGCATTTTTTGCTTTATCAGTTTCTTTCGTTGTACTATTCCATTTAGACGCTAAAGCCACTGAATTAAAATCATACGCCTGTAGGGCGGAGCCTTTTTTTACTTTTTCTTTATTTTCCTCTAGTTCCGATTTAACAATGTCTCGTTCTGTAATTGTATTGTTTAATTCTGTGGATTTCACATCAAGCTTTGAGGTTAATTCAAGGTTTAAAGTGTTTAAAGCGTCAATTTGCTTTACATATCCTTTCATAATATTTCGTAGGGTTTCATTTTCTTTTTTTAGCTGAAAAAGTTGAGATGCGCTTAATTTTTTATTTGAACTTAGTTCATTCAGCAAACTTTGAATTTTGCCTTTTTGAATATTTAGGCTGTCAGCCTTACTTTGATCCTTGCTAATTAACTTATCGTAAGTTTCCAACATGCTTTTTAAATCTGTTTTTAAGTCATTAGATAAATTACCTACATAACCCTCCATCATTTTGTTAATGCCATTAATATTTCCATTCAAATCATTGATTTTTGAATTTAAGATTAAATTTTCGTTAGCACATTTAGCTAACTCGGCTCTTTTAGCTGACCACATATACGTTAAATAGGCTACCCCAATTAATAAAATTAAAATGGCAATTACATAAAAACCAGTTCCGCTTTTTCTATTTTCTTCGCTCATATTAATATACTATTAGGTTAGTAATCTTTATTTAATAATTTTCAATCGTGAAATGATAGGTCTCCATGATCTGATTTGCCAGCATTTTTTTGCATGCCTCCTCCACTTTTTCCTGGGCACTTTCTTTATCAGCACATTCAATTAATAATCTAATGTGTCGACCAATTCGCACTTCATTAATTTCGGATAGACCTATGTTTTTAAGGGCACTACTTACTGCTTTTCCCTGTGGATCCAACAAGGCATCTTGTGGCATTATATCGATTTCAGCTCTAAATTTCATTTGTTTTATGTTGAAAGTTACCAATTAAGGATAATAATAAATACAAAAATACAATTATAGGAATAGACCAAAGGTAAAAAAGTATAAAACTTATTAATGAAAAGACAATTAAAAGGTAACGAAATTTATTATCTGCCCATCCAAAGTTTTTAAATTTTAGAGCAATTAGTGGAATTTTAGCGATTAACAAGAAGGAAAATAGACAGGTAATTAAGGCAATAGTATAACAATCAAAAACTGCTAATACGAATGAATGTTGGCTATTCCATTCTGAAAAATTAGCATAAAAAAATAGGGGGAAGAATACTATAAATAGAGTGTTTAATGGAGTTGGAACACCAATAAATTGATCACTTTGATTTTCATCGATATTAAATTTTGCCAAGCGAAATAACGATAAAAACGGAATAAGCAAGCCAAGAAAAGGAAGGTATTTTATTGATGCGTCAAAATTATTGGGCACTGCATAAAAAACAGCCTGCATCCATGCTTGAATTTGAAACCACGTATACGAGGAGGCTTGAAAATTATAATCATGCGGAGCAATGGACCCATCATGCATACCAACAATGATCATCACCATTACGATTATTCCTGGTGCTAATCCAAATGAAACCATGTCGGCTAATGAATCTAATTGCTTTCCAAGAGGGCCACTTTTGTTGAGTTTTCTTGCTAAAAATCCATCTAGAAAATCAAATCCCATTGCAGCGAATAAAAATAAAGGGGAAATGTCTATTCTTCCTGCTAGCGTCGCTATTATTGAAATTATTCCGCAAATCAAGTTCATTGCAGTAAGTAAGTTCGGGATGCTAAACATTTAGTGGTTCAAATTTTTTTCTAAAAATATATATATTGTTAAAATTACATATAAATAAAGTATTTTTATCGCAACTATTTTTTGAAGTACAAATAACACAATTTTTTGCCAATATTGGGGTTAACTAACCCTAAAATTTTAATACAATGAGAGGTTTAGCCTATTCTTTTTTACTTTTTCTTTCCGCATTCCCTGTGGTTTTCGCTCAAAAATATTCAAATGAGTTTTTAGCGATAGGTGTTGGTGCTGATGCATACGGAATGGGAAATGCAGTTGCTGCTTCGGCTGATGGTGTAAGCGCTGCTTATTGGAATCCTGCGGGTTTGGTGGGGGTGAAAAGCTGGTTGGAGGTTAGCGCGATGCACTCTGAGTTTTTTGCTGGGATTGCTAAGTATGATTATGTCGGATTAGCGCATGCTGTAAATGATCGAAGCGCGGTAGGACTTTCTTTTATACGTTTTGGCGTAGATGATATTCCAAATACGACTCAATTAATTGACAATAATGGTGTCATTAATTACGACAATATTACCACGTTCACTGCCGGTGACTATGCTTTTCTGGGGACCTATGCTTCCAAACTGAAGGTGGAGGGAATGAGTGTTGGTGGAACAGTAAAAGTTGTTTATAGAAAAGTGGGCGATTTCGCAAAGGCTTGGGGATTTGGACTAGACGCTGGATGGAAATACCAAGTAAATAAAACGTGGCGTTTTGGTGTTGTTGCGCGCGATATGACATCAACGTTTAATGCGTGGGTATTTAATTTAGATCCAGAAATGCAACAGGTTTTCTTGGCCACCGGAAACGAAATTCCTAGTAATGGCCTAGAATTAACACTTCCTAGAATAATTATGGCTTCTGCATGCCAATTTGATTTGGGTAAAAAAGGCCTCAACTTAGCCGCGGAGA
>JBILCD010000228.1:0-3734 GCA_044353285.1 Crocinitomicaceae bacterium
TTCCAGTTTGCGGTTGCGATGGTAATACATATTCCAATGCTTGCTTTGCAACATATATTTATGGCGTAAGTTCCTTTACCAATGGTGAGTGTATGCCAATACCTCCTGATTCCTGTATGGTAATTCCAAGCGGGGTTAATTTTGGTGCTTGTGCAATGTTACTGGGTATTATCCGACAAAATGATACCTGTATTTTTGTTTCTGGTTGTAGTTTTATTGGAAGTGATGGAATTGATTATTCAAGCTATTTTTATCCAAGTGAATACCAATGCAATAGCTTGTGTGGCGGTATTGATACTGCAATCGTTATAGACTGTATCGATTCGACTTTAATTAATTTAAATGTTGGTTGTCCCGATCTTTATTTGCCTGTTTGCTCATGTGATTCTATCACCTATTTTAATGCTTGTTGGGCTACTAATTATCAAGGAGTTTCAGAGTATACGGATGGCGCTTGCACAACAAATAGCATAAAAGAGTGGGGTGGGAATAAGGATTGTTTTATTTTTCCAAATCCTGGAGTTGATTTGCTTTCTATTCAGGATTTAAGTTTCGAACTGTATAATACCATTACAGTTTTTTCTATTAATGGTCAATGGATGGATTCAAAGACAATGATAACGGATTCATTTCAAATGGATGTTTCAACCTTTCCTGAAGGTATCTATATCATAAAGATGGTTTCGAATAGTGGTAAAGTACGTTACTTCCGCTGGATTAAGGCATAAAAAAAGGGCTTAGAAAATCTAAACCCTTTTTCAAAATTAAAAAATTTCTTAGTTAACTTTTGTTGATAATTCAACACCTGCTTTAAAACGCACTGCATTTTTTGCTGCAATTTTGATAACTGCTCCAGTCTTTGGGTTACGACCATTTCTTGCTTCACGCTTAGAAATAGAGAAAGAACCAAATCCTACTAGAGAAATACGATCTCCTGTCTTTAATGCTCCAGACGTTGCGTCTACAAATGCATCTAATGCTCTTTTAGCATCTGCTTTTGATAAACCTGAACCAGATGCCATAGCATCAACTAATTCTGCTTTGTTCATAATTTTTTTTTTTAAATGATTAATAAAATATTTACTCGACAAATATATCTTAATATCCTTGTCGTTATTAGGTTTTGAAAAAAAATAGTGTCAAAATGTTGAAAAAACACCCATTTTGTTGATAAACTCCTCTAAAATCGCCTATTTTCAAGGTATTTAGATTGTTATAAGCATAGTTTTCATCGAGAAAATGTAATTTTATACCCTTAATCTTAGGTGGTTTTATGTCAAAAGCGGTAATAATTGGTAGCGGTGTTGGTGGATTAGCGACGTCTATTCATCTTGCAAAAGCTGGTTTTGAGGTCATTGTTATTGAGAAAAATGACTTTATCGGAGGGAAAGTGAACTCTAAATCAATTGGAAAATATCGATTTGATATGGGTCCATCTGTTTTCACCTCCCCTGAATTGGTGGATGAGTTAATCGCATTATCTCCTAAGGTAGTTTCGTTTGACTATCTAAAATTAGAGGAGTCCTGCCGTTATTTTTTTACGGACGGCAAGCAAATTAATCTTCCTGCTCAAGTAGACGGCCTTGTTGATACCTTATCTAAAGAATTCTCAGAAGATCCTAAAATCCTTCGTCGCGAATTAGAAAAGCGTGCTAAAAATTACAAAGCTGCTTATCCGGTTTTCATAACGGTTTCTTTGCATCGATGGAAAGAATGGTTGAACAAGCATTTGTTTGCAGCAATTATAAGAATTCCAAAGTTTGGTTTGTTTCGTTCAATGGCTAGTGTCAATCGGCAGAAATTTAAACATCCGCATACTCAGCAGATTTTTAATCGATTCGCAACGTATAATGGCTCCAGCCCATACAAATCTCCTGGAATGCTTAACATCATTTCTCATTTAGAATTTAATATTGGTCCATTTATGCCGAAGGGTGGAATTGTTTCTGTATCACAATCTCTTTATCAGGTGGCGATTAACTTAGGAGTTGAATTCCATTTGAATGAAACAGCCATTAAAATTGAGCATGATCAGAAAAAAGTGGGGGCGGTGCAAACGACCAAAGGTAGGTATGATGCTGATATAATTGTAAGTAATATGGACGTGCATTTTACCTATGAGAAATTACTCGATAATTTTAAGGCACCCAAAACTATTTTATTACAAGAGAAATCAAGCTCGGCGATTGTTTTTTATTGGGGAGTAAAAAAGGAATTTCCAAACTTAGGAATTCATAATATCTTCTTTGCTGAAAATTATGAGGATGAATTCAAGGATATTTTCGATCGTAAAATACTATCGCAGGATCCAACGATTTATGTTCATATCAGTTCAAAACAGGAAAAGGATGATGCTCCTGAAGCTAGTGAAAATTGGTTCGTGATGGTGAATAGTCCTATTGATGTAGGTCAAAATTGGGAGGATTCTGTTTCTACTTTGCGTAAACATCTTCTTAAACGACTTTCTTTTACCTTGAAAGAAGATATTGAATCATTAATTGAGGTGGAAGATATCATGCACCCTCAAATCATTGAATCCCGTTATTTCGGAAAGCAAGGTTCGATTTATGGGAATTCGTCAAATAGTGCTTCAGCTGCATTTTATCGCCATCCTAATTTTTCAAAATCCTTGAAAGGATTATATTTTTCGGGTGTTACCGTGCATCCTGGTGGTGGTATTCCATTAGCCTTAAATAGTGCGAAAATTGTCGCTCGATTGGTGGCTGAAGACCTTAAGAATTCAAAGTAATCATAAAAGAATGATGCGTTGATGTTTAATGATCGTATTTCCTATTGTGAGGGTCGCATAGTAGATTCCTGCAACGCTTCCCTGTGTTTCCCATGTGAATTTTCCAGTGCACCTTGCATCAGTAATGAGCGTTCCATTTGCAGCGTGAATAAGAATCGAGCCTTCATCCATTGGGTTTCCTAGTGTGAAGTGTACATCTCCATTACTTGGATTAGGGTAAATCGTTAAATTGTAGCCGCCATCTATTAGTTCTGCTTGTTCGCCAATCATGTCTGGAAATATTTTCATGGCAACAGGACGATGGTCAGAAACAATGGCCTCGTAGGATGACCACCCCGCTGCGAATTCGGATTCTAATTTTAAGGTTTGAACATAGGAACCATTATTTTGGGTTTCATAGAACAATTCATTGGTAATAATAAAATGATCTAAATGCGACGGCCATGTTGGGTATGACCAATTGGAAGAAGGACCAAGGGCTATGGCATTATCGGCAAAGGCATAATTACTGGGGTCATTTAGAATGGGTTGAAAAACATTTGAGTTTGGCTGATCAGTTATTAAATCATTCAAATCGCCTAATACGATTGTTTTTAAGGTTGGGAAATTTTGGTCTATGTATTCTTTTAATAAAATAACTGATTCTAAACGTCTATTCTCCTCATCATTTGTATTTCCCAAATCAATAAAGCCATCACCGCAACATTTGAGGTGGTTAACAATTAAAATATACCGCTCATTCATATAATTCATGTCCATAACAATCGGCGCCCTTGGGAAATTATTCCAATATTGAGGGGCCGTAAAAATCTCATAAATTGAATTTATTTGAATGCTTGAGGTCTTGTAAATAAAGCCTAAACCTACGAGATAATTTAATTTGGCAAAGCCTGAATAGCCATTTATAGTCAGCATCATCGCTTTAAAAGCATTCGTGTCATTAATTTCTTGAACACCAATGATATCCATGTCTAAAGCCTCTACA
>JBILCD010000070.1:0-11056 GCA_044353285.1 Crocinitomicaceae bacterium
ATGGTAATACATCTTCAATACCTAAAAAGAGAGAACAAAAAGTAGGATTGCCACCATTAAATATATTATCTCGCACTGTCGACCAGGCCCCCGACGAAGCAGGTAACGTGAATTGGTCCATTGACATTCTACCAAAATATGGGTTGTAGCCCAAATCGTTTGGGTCACCAATATAATTTTGATACGTGTCAATCATTTTGAGACCAGGAATACCGAAATTGGTAAATTTATTTTGGGAGGAATAAACCGAAGCTGTTAAGGCTTCTCCTTGTTGCGCAAACCGCACGGGAGAAAGCCCAGTTACACCAAGACAATCTGTTTTGTACCCTAAAATTAACTTTGATAATAAACTAGAATTTGTCCCAACATTAGCATTTCCCATTAATGGATTATAAATTTCCCCCGCGCCAACTAATTGCAGTTGTGTTTGCAGTATTGACCCGAATGAATTTTGTTGGCCATACAAATAAAGCGCATCATCCATGTACCCTGCAGTATGCCCATCACCGATAGCAACGAAGTGCTGAAGATTAATTTCTCCTGGCGAGTTCGGTAATAAATTTTCCTTTGGTTTACATGAAGTCAAGGTTATACCAAAAAGGCAGACGAATACTATTTGCTTAAAAAATGAGCTGCGTTTTACCATTTGTATGAAATTGAAAGTCCTGGTGCTAAAGCAATCGTGGTATAAGTACCACTTAAATTTGTTTCCAAATTAGTATCGGAACGTGTGATTTTAGTGTAATAAAAGGAGGCGTCAACACAAAACTTTTCACAAAAGGAATACCCAATCCCTAGGGTGCCATAGATGCGATTCCCGTCTGGGGTTTCTGGGGTTACATAACCATTGGGAACAGGGCAAAACCCATAACCACCGCCTATTCGAAGGGCTAAACTTTTACATGGTTTGATTTCTACGCCGCTGCGAAATGCAAATATACTTTTATACAAGCGTGGGGATTTAGTGTCTGATAAAGAACTTGTGTTTGTCGCGTAATCAAAGGCTAAAGTATCATATGCTTTCCACCCAACTCTATTAATATCCAAGACAACAGTAAAGGCCGAACAAGGGTGATATGCAAAGCCGAGCGTGGTCACTGAAGGAAGAGGAAGTGAGCCAGTAAATCCCCCATTCGGAAAATTCGCCGCTAAAGCATTCGGCACTGTAAATGTAGCCTCACCATTAGGTAAATTCATGTTGATTTTAGATCGGTAACTTAATCCAACAGATAATTGCTTACTCGGATTGAAGTAAATACCAAGATTGTAGCCGAAGCCGATAGCTTTTCCGGCTAATTCAGCGTGACCATAAGTGCCACTTGAATCTTGAACGGGGATGTCTTTTTGAAGATTCACCTTTCCTTTACTTATTACAAAGCCACCACCAATTCCTATATGATCTGCTA
Organism: Crocinitomicaceae bacterium; assembly: GCA_044353285.1. GTDB lineage: Bacteria > Bacteroidota > Bacteroidia > Flavobacteriales_D > Crocinitomicaceae > UBA952. The sequence continues at coordinate 1,407 of JBILCD010000070.1, forward strand.
TGCGATAAGCAAAGGTCGGTTGAATAAATATGGCTTTTAATTCTAGCCGTGTTAATGCAAATCGGCCAATCCAATTATCTTCATATTGTATGGTGCTGCCAAATGGTGTGTTAATCGACAAACCGAATTTTAATTTTGCGGCTGGTTTAAGCTGAAACATAGCATACATAGAAAAAGGTGTGCCAACCGGTGAATTCGATCGATAGGCCGTTTGTGTTGAAGAGTCAACAAACATAACATTTCCAAAAACTGGAGTTACACCAACTACAAGATTGTTTTCATCCAAAAACACCGTAGATCCTGGATTACAAAAAAGTGCAGAGGCATCATAAGGCGCTGCTGAACCCGCCAAGCCCATTCCTTGTTGGCGCTGAGATAAAAAATTTACCTGAAAACCCTGGGAAAAACCGTAATTATTGCAAACGAAGTGTAATAAAAATAAGGTTCCTAGGTAAATTCTTTTCATTTATACTAAATTGCGTATATTCAAATATATTAATAAATTATTAATAAAGGGAAAACAGTGAAAACAGCATTGCTTTTATTCATAATTTTCCTTGAAATCATCAAGGTCACGCCGATCCTTTTTGGATGGTTTTCCATCTCCATTTATTCTATATAATTTTTGAGAAAGCAAGTACTGTTCAAATTTTTCGATTTCTTCTGGTGGGGTGATGTTTTTAATAAAATCGTGCACGAGCTTCGCGCCAATGCGCTTATCTGTTAATACAATTACTTTGTATGAAAAAACGGCGCTATTTCGATGAATGGTGATAATATCATTTTCTTGGGGTTGATAGGAAGGTTTAATATCCTTAAAATTCATTTTTATTTTCCCCTTGGAAATTGCTTCATGCGCAAGACTTCTTGTCTTGGCGATACGAATAGCCCAAATAAATTTATCTAGTCGTAATTTCATGTTGTAATTTCTTTGACAAGGAATTGAAAACTAAATTATAAGAATGATCTATGAGCCCGAACAAATCTGCTTTTTGAACATCTTTATTCAACTGAATTGTATTCCAATGTTTTTTATTCATGTGGTAACCTGGCAATACGGCCTGGTAATTTTCCCTTAATTCAATGGCTCTTTCTGGATCACATTTTAAATTAATGCTTTCGCAAGTAACAGTGTCAATTAAAGCAAATATTTTATTGCCTATTGTAAAGACTAAGGTAACATCATTAAATGGAAATCGCTCATCAGTCCCTTTTAACGAAAGGCAATAATTACGGATTTCATCAAGGAACACACCTTAATTTTTAGTGAATAGCTGGTGCGTTATCGTAATGACCCAGCTTGTAAAGCATTTTAGAATGCTCTAACAAGGCCCGTCCAAAAGTATTGTATGAATGATATGGCAAATTAAATTCCTCCGCTGTTTGCTTCACTATATTCGCTAATTTACGATAGTGTACGTGACAAATGTTAGGGAATAAATGGTGCTCAACTTGGTAGTTGAGGCCACCTACATACCATGAGAACAAACGTGCTTTTGGAGCAAAGTTGGCTGTATTATACAACTGATTCACCGCCCAATCCGCATCGATGTTTCCTGAATCATCAGGAATGGGGTAATTAGATGTTGGAACCACGTGGGCTGGTTGAAAAATTGCACCAAGAGTAAGCCCTGAAATAAACAACATGATAGTAATCCCTAATATGCTAATATACCAAGGTGTTTCACACAACCAAATTGGAAGGACAATGAAAATAAAAGCAAAAATAATTTTACCCACTATTATCGTAATCCAATGATTAGCATAAGTGATACTTTGCGATTCAATAAGTCCCATTTTCTTGTAACGTCTGGCTTGTTTATAATCTTTAGAAATAAACCAAAACATGGTCATTAAGCCATAAAAGAACCAAGCGTATACATGTTGAAAGCGATGTAATGCGTTCCGTTTTTTATTCGGGGAAAACCGCAATAATGCCTCTGGCGGCTCAATATCTTCATCTAATCCGGTTACATTTGTGTAGGTATGGTGCAACACATTGTGTTGAATTTTCCAATTTACATCGTTGCCACCTAAAATCATAATTACAGATCCGATAATCTTATTTACTTTTTCATTTTTTGAGTAGGCCCCATGATTCGCATCGTGCATTACAGAAAGTCCTACTCCTGCCATCCCAAAGCCCATAATTGTCCACATTAGCAATACCAACCATGTCGACATTTCAACTGTTAACAAAAAGCATAGGGGTGTAATATAAAAAGCAAGCATCGCAATAGTTTTGAAAACCATAGCGGCATTTGCGTGGCGAGAAATATTTTTAGTTTTGAAATAATCGCCAACCCTTTTTCTAAGAACCTTGTGAAATTCTTCGTTGTGAGTTTTAGCAAATGTTACATTAGAATTAAACATACAATATGATTTTATAATTACAAAGTTAGTCTATTTACCTACCTTTTTGTTTTTAAACGCTTAAAATTAAATTTAGTTCGTTTGGTAAACTTAAAATCTATTTGTTTTCAGAAGCTGTCTTCAATAGAAAGAGTGGTTTTAAAGTAAACCAAGCCAAAACGGGAAAAAATAACATGGGCATTAAAAACCCTTTATAAAAATCAACAAAAAGCTGTGCGTCTGGGTTTTTGAAAACTGGATCCTGCATTTTTAATACGTAAAAAACTAAAGCGACAGATGCCGCACTAAACAATAGACCCGATAAAAGATCGGCAAGTATTCCTCTTTTAAGCAAAAACCCTTTTAATAAATAATATATAATTGACATTAGTGTAGCCGCAAGCAAACAATTTTTAAAAAATGAAATGAAAATAACAGACTTGCTCGAACCTTCGCTAAAATCAAATATGGTGTAATAGAATGTTGCATAAAGAAAACAAGCAAGCGCCGCTAGTAAAGCAGTAGAAAAACTATGCAAAATAATTCGTGATAAAATCCTAATAAGAGTACCTTTCATTTTTAATTCTTTTAATTCGTTGTAAATATAGAAACAATAGAGCAATTAAGAATAGAGAACTTCCCGTATAATAGAAAGAGACCTCGTATTGTCAAAAGATGGTAAATGAATGCGCATATAGAATAAAAGGTCTCCTAATGCCTGCTTTTGGATATCGCTATGTGGCGCAACAAGGGTTGAAAAAAGGATGTTAAGGTAATTAGCCATCGGTCCATTGCGCATGTATTCTCCATCTCCATTATCGAGAGAAAAGCGGCCGGTTTTTAAGTTAAATGCCGATGCATTCGGAACCGTTTGTGGCGCAAAACCTAAGTTTATTGTCAGTTTTGCCGCAAATTCGAGTGGGAATTCCTTAAGCCGATTGGTTTCGTTTAATTCCTGCGCTGCAGACAATAAAAAAGAAAACATTACTTGATCTGCCTGTTCTTCTTTTAATGTTTGTCTCAAAACGTCACTGACAAAAAAACTAATTAGCATTTTTGCGGGGTGACTTGCCGAGGACAAATACGGGGTGGCTATTGCTAAGGAATTAATCATTCCTAAATCACTTTCTGGCCTTTTATATGATGTGATTTCATAGTGCCCAAAAACAAAAAATGGAACTGATTTTTTTTTTGCGCCTTTGTAAATAAAGTTCGAAATCCCTGATTTTTGCGTGTAAAAAGTCAGCATTAAACTGCTCTCGGAGTAATTTGTTTTAAATAACAGAAACCCGTAATCACTTGTTTTCATAACACTTTTAGAAGATGAAATCTTCGGTAAAAATAACCATTCATCGCATCGAAGCAATAAATACTACCTTTATAAAAAAGGCTGTTTTTGGAAAAGTATTTATTATCTCTATTTCTTGTCATTTCAACGTTAGTATCAATGCCAAAAGCAATTCCCAGGGTATTTACCTCATCTGTATAGAAGGGCTAGAGTCCTCGGTAAAGATTAGTAAGAATTAGTTATTTTCCCTTCGATTTACCGACAATAATTACATTTTCATTGTCTTCATCCTGTTGTCCCTTCCATTTTTCAAGGTTTTTCTTAATCTTGGGGTCTTTCTTAGGTTTTTCATCCTTTAATATTGCCGGGGCACTGTTAGGCACACTCTCTTTTTTAATTTTAGGATTGAAATTTATTTTGATGTCTTCTTTGGGAAGCTCTTTGGGAACATAACTTTTAACCATAGAATCATTTCTAAATAAACCAAACTCAGCTTTTAAAATTGATTTTGCGTCTTGCTTTGCTTCTTGAATATTGAGCTTTGTTTGTTCCAACTTCGCTGTTTTATCCCATTCAATTATAGGCGCGTCTATGGATCCATGCATTCGCATGAATACTCGAAAGCTTGTTTCATCATCTATAATCTCTCCAAACTCGGTGAGTTTGTTTTGTTGTTTTATATCCCTTAAACGAAAAGCGAAGCGATAGTCAATGATGTTTTCAAAGGTGTGGGTTCCAGATACGTCCATTTCCATAGCAGAAGAAATAATTTTCATTTTGGGTAGTTGAACTATTCCTTTATTGATAATGATTGTGTTTTCTAATGTCTCAAAAGACAAGTTATTTAATTTTTTTTCGAATTCATTAATGTTGTTGTCCCCCAAAACGAGCCTTCCTGCTTTCGTCCTTAAGCTCGCGATAATATCCTTAAATGATTCAACGTTCTTTAAATGACCATTAAACACTTTTATGGCTAACTTAGATTGTATTGAATTAAATACAATGCCTGACTTTATATCAAATGGGGCCTCAAATTCAAGAGATGCTTCTGCTCGACCAGATAAATTTTCATCTGTTAAAATTGTTTGTTGGAAATTATTCCATTCTTTAAACAATGGTTTAAACTTTAAATCTTGGCTTGATATAGAGGCTTTAAGATTAAATATTTCAGGAGATGACTCCTTAACCTCAACCGCCCCGTAAATTGATGCTTCAGCATTCACACAACTGATCTCGGGAAATGTAATGGTTCGTCCCTTAATATTCATCGTTCCCTTAAGATTATTAAAGGAATGGTTTTCATATGATAATTTTCCTATTTCTAAGTTTAAATCCCCGTTAATATTGTTTGGCAGAACAAAAAATCGGCTTGCAATAATTTTTTCTGCTTTAGTCGTTGACCCTAAATCTGACACATTAATCCCATTACTTTTAATATCTGCTTTGACGTTAAGAGATTCGCTAGATTTTATATAACCTACCAAATTAGTTAGCGTTCCATTTATTTGTAAATCCGATTGAGCAATTTTCAATCTGACGTCTTCTAAAGAAGTGCTATTTCCAGCGAGGGAAATCCTTCCATTTATTTTTTCGAATAGGCGGTTGTCATGCTTAAGTTTAAGGTCTACATCCGCTAACTCAATTGACCCCTCACATTTTTTTACCTCTGGCTGTGAATTTTTACCCCCCTGCCGAATAAGAAAATCAGCGTTTATTTTTAATCTGCCTAATAATTTATCAAGAGAAGAAATTTTTAAAACGGCTTGTAACACTTGTAAATCAACATTGCCTTTTGCTGACCCTGAATACAAAGGATTTGAAAATTCCTTAATTATTAAATCTCCACTAAATGGCCCTCCTGCTGTTTTAAAATTTACCCTTTCGAGTTTTAAAAACTCATCTTCTCCACCCCCATCATTACTATATTTACCCGAAAAGGCAATATCTGAAACCGCTAAATTATGGGAAGGCTCCGTCAATTCTCCATTCTTAATCCCAAAATCGCATGTTATTAACGCTGCGGAAGAATTTGAATTGACGCCATTAACACTAAGATCAAAATAAATTTCTCCCTTACCATTAAACTTATCTATGTTTTTATCAGCATCAATAGCAATATTATTCACTAATTCTGTGAGTAGAATGTCTTTCGAGTGCATATCAAAATTAATACTATCACTAGTTATAGCACCACTTGCTAGGAAAGGTAAGCCTTCAATATTAATTTCTGCTTTTGGTAGTTTAATTGTGCCCTCTTTGTTATCAATTAATAAGTCAATTCCAAAATCAACGTTTTTATTAGCTAGTAAAACCAACTCACTACTTTTCGCTTGTACAACAAACAGTTTACAGTCCGTGCGCATTGTGTATTTATCATCTTTAAAATTACCTGAAAAATGGGCGGTTTTAATTGTTGTTTTGTAGTGCTGGTCTGTTGATTCATTTGAGTAGTCAAGGGTAAGACCATCAACTGAGACATCACTCAAATCTAGATTAAAGGGTTTATCTGATTTTGATTTTGACGGCTTAAGGATATCATAGTTTCCTTCTCCCTTGTTGTTGATTTTCAGCGATAATTTACCCGGTGAAATGGATAAGTGTTTTATTTTATAATTTTCATTCCATAAATCTAATGGATTAAATTGAAGGCGAACGTTGGAAGAGAACAGCAAGGTGTCTTTTTGATGGCTTTTAGAAAATGTATCGTTGATTTTAACATTCTTTAAATCCACGGATAGATTGGGGAATGTGCCCCAAAAAACCAAATCAACATCAGAAACCTGAATGGGTTCGATTAGTTCCTTGTTAAGTTCGTTTAATACTAATTTGCAGATGTGATCATTAAAAAAATAGAGGGTTGCAGAAATTAACAAAACAATTCCCGTAGTAATTCCCAAAGACCATTTAAGAATTTTAACAAGTCTGTTTTGCTTTTTCGATCGTGGTTTATCCCCTGTTTTCTCCATAAAATTAATTCTAAACAATTTACTGGAAAGAGTTAACGAATTGGAGGGAGCTAAGGTTACGTTTAATAGAAAAGAGATTTTTTAACTTTCAAGAAAAATCAACGGAAGGGTGTTCTTTCGTCAGCGTTTTTTAACCATGGTTAATATTGTCGCCATTGCGACTGTTTCACCGGTTTCATCATAAACATCAACCAAAAACTTAACTATTCCTTTAGGTATGTCGTCTTCGGAACGCTTTTCTTGATCTATTTTCTCTTTTACAGTAAAACGAACGGCAATCGTTGCTCCGGGATAAACTGGCTTGGTAAATCTCGCTTCTTCAATGCCGTAATTTAATAAAACAGGTCCTTTTTTAGGGTCAACGAATAGCCCTGCCGCTTTGGATAAAATAAAATATCCGTGGGCGACCCGTTTTTCGAATATAGTGCCCTCTAATGCTGTGGCATCCATGTGGGCATAAAAATTATCACCTGATACATTGGCAAAATTGACAATGTCTGCATCCGTAACAGTGTGTTTATGCGTAAATACTGTTTCACCAATAACTAATTCCTCAAAATGCTTTCTAAAAACATGTGGATTTGCCTCTGGCATATCGCTTCCTACCTGGAATTGTTGTGTTATTTCGCTAATAGTTGTCGGATGTCCCTGAATAGCTGTGCGTTGCAAATAATGTAAAACACCTCTTTTCCCACCCATTTCTTCACCGCCTCCAGCCCTGCCTGGTCCACCATGAGTTAACAATGGCATTGGAGATCCGTGACCTGTACTTTCTTTTGCGCAAGCATCATTTAGCACCAATATTCTTCCATGCATGCTTGCCGCTCCAAGCACATAATCCACGGCTTCTTTATTGTTTGGAGTTACAATTGATGATACCAAAGAGCCTTTTCCCATATTCGCAATGGTAATGGCATCGTCTAAATTTTTATAAGGCATTAGGGTAGAAACCGGGCCAAATGCTTCTATTTCATGACAAGCGGTTTTATTGAATGGGTCAGTATTTAAAAATAAAATTGGCGAAAAAAATGCGCCGCTATTTTTGTCCGCACCAACAACATCAAATCGATCCAAATCACCATATACTATTTCTTGAGATGCCATTAGTTTTTCTACACTAGCACGAACGCGCGCCACTTGAGTTTTCGTTGCTAAAGCGCCCATACGAACCCCTTCTGCACTTGGATCGCCGATAATTGTGCTCGAAAGACGTTCAGAAATTCCTTTTTGAACAGCCTCAATAAAATCCTCTGGAACAATAATCCTTCTAACGGCCGTACACTTTTGACCCGCTTTAATCGTAATTTCTTTGACGGTTTCTTTTATAAATAAATCAAATTCCTTGGTTCCTGGCGAGGCGTATTTTCCTAATACGGTCGCATTCAAAGAATCTGCTTCGAGATTAAAAGGAATGCTTTTAGAAATAATCGTTTCGTGGGCCTTTAGCAACCTTCCTGTTTCGGCGCTGCCCGTAAAGGTTACAACATCACAACTTTCTGCATGATTAATCAAACCCCTGCCCAAACCAACAAGTAATTGCAAGGCGCCTTCAGGAAGAATTCGTGATGAAATGATATCTCTAACCACCGCTTCCGTTAAAAATGATGTGTATTCAGATGGTTTAACCACTGCTGGGACACCGGCCATTAGATTTGTCGCTATTTTTTCTAACATTCCCCAAACCGGAAAGTTAAACGCATTGATGTGTATGGCAACTCCTTCTTTCGGCACCATAATATGATGACCGATAAAGCTTCCATTTTTTGACAATGGAGCTGCAACTCCATCTACGTAAAAAGGTAAATCAGGAAATTGTTTTCGCAAAGAAGCATTGGCAAATACGTTTCCAATTCCGCCCTCTATATCTATCCACGAGTCAATCTTTGTTGCGCCTGTCCAAGCGCTCACTTCATAATATCGCTCTTTTCGATCCATAAGGAACAGTGCTAAGGCTTTTAACATCCTGCCCCGTTCTTGAAATGTCATTTTTCGCAAAATAGGGCCGCCTACGTTTCTTCCATAGTTTAATACCTCAGAAAAATCGATCCCATCACTGGATACAGAACCAAGTGTCTTTCCTGTAATAGCATGGTAGATGGTGGTTTCAACTCCTTGACCATTTTCCCAATTCCCTAAGATATAATTTTGAAATTGATGCATGATGTCAATTATTTATGGAAACAACCACTTTACTAAATCGTTTCCATTTGCGTACAACATTAAGCTAAGAAGTAATACAATTCCAATGTACTGAGCAATCTCCAACACGCGCTGGGGAGCCTCTTTTCCTGTTATCATTTCATACAGAAGAAAAACAACGTGACCTCCATCTAAGGCAGGAATTGGTAGAATATTCATGAAGGCCAAAATTATTGAAAGCAAGGCCGTATTCATCCAAAATATTTGCCAGTCCCAAGCCGCAGGAAACATATTCCCAATTGCAGCAAAGCCTCCTATGGAAGTCGCTCCCTTTTTAGTAAAAATAAACTTTAATTGTGCAACATAATCCGATAAAGTATTTGACCCGTAGGTAAAACCTACTGCAATACTTTGGAAAAAGGAATATTTCTTCGTTTCAATAGCGGTTGAATCCTCAAGTAATTTCGTGCTGCTTTGAAACCCAATCGTCCCATCGCTTTTAACTTGAGTTTGTATTGCTATCGTATCATTTACTCTTTTAACAAGCATTTCTGTGGTTTTGCCTCTTTGCTTGTAGATCTCAGATTGAAACTCGTCAAAATAATTAGTTTTCCTACCATTAACGACCAGAATCTTGTCGTTTTTCTTGAGGCCCGCCTTTGCCGCAAAACCACCCTTGATAACTGAATCTACAGAAAATGATGTTGATCTAGGTCCGAAAGCAGGGAAGGCGCCTGCCTGAAACAACTCTTTATCAATTGCTTCTGGAAAAGTTATCGTTTCCCTTGTTCCATCTGAATGTTGAACAAGGAACACCCTTGCCCCCCTTAATAGAATGCCTTTGTTTAAATCCTCTAGGCTAGTTACAGATTGCTTATCAACACTGATTATTTTGTCCCCGGATA
>JBILCD010000229.1:0-3710 GCA_044353285.1 Crocinitomicaceae bacterium
AATCCAATCGCCTTCAACGATCATATCAATTCCTTGTTGATCAAAATCAAAAACGGTCGCATTATTCTTTTGATGAACCATGTCTAAATGAGATTGAAGAATCACAGTTTTTGCTTTCTCCATGCCCGAACTGGCTCCTTTTTTTATGATAACATTTCCGATGGCATCTACTATTGTTTCTAGTCCGTGCTTATTCCCGAAATCCACCATAAATTGCCTAACTCTTTCTTCTTTTTTCGAGGGGCGCGGTACCGCATTTAGTTGTTCGAAATACTTCCATAGAGCCATAGGCTCAAGATGTGATAATTTATTCATGTTTAAGGGAATTTTGGAAATTGTTGAAAATCAGGATCTCTTTTTTCTAAAAAGGCATTTTTTCCTTCTTGAGCTTCTTGGGTTAGGTAATAGAGTAGGGTGGCATCGCCAGCCAATTCCATTAAACCATGTTGTCCATCCAATTCGGCATTCATGGATCTTTTAATCATTCGTAATGCTAATGGGCTTCGTTTCATAATTATATTACACCAATCAACAACCGTATTTTCTAATTGTTCAAAGGGAACGACTTTATTGACCATGCCCATTTTTTCTGCTTCCTCAGCGGTATATTGATTGCATAGAAACCAAATTTCTCGTGCTTTTTTCTGTCCAACATGTCTAGCAAGAAAGGAGGATCCGAACCCACCATCGAAACTACCCACTTTAGGACCAGTTTGACCGAATTTAGCATTATCGGAAGCAATTGTTAGGTCACATACCACGTGTAGTACGTGTCCACCACCGATAGCATAACCATTTACCATCGCAATTACCGGTTTAGGAAGGGAGCGAATGGCTTTATGAAGATCGAGGACATTAAGACGAGGCACACCATTTTCTGAAATGTAACCACCAATTCCTTTCACATTTTGATCACCGCCAGAGCAGAAAGCTTTATCTCCAGCACCTGTGAGGACAACCACATTAATATCATTTCTTTCTCTACAAATATGCATGGCTTCTAACATTTCCATATTCGTTTCTGGTCGGAATGCATTGTAAACTTGAGGACGGTTGATGGTTATTTTTGCAATACCTTCAAAAAATTCAAATTTAATATCTGTAAATGTTTTTAAGGAGACCCAATTTCGCATAGACTAAAATTTACGCAAAGGTACTAAGAAAGCGTGAAGTCTACTAAAATTTCAAGGAATGCTGGAAGATGAGTTTATAAAATGGTTTACTACTTTCAATGCGACTTTACATTATTGAGGCTATGACGAATTTCAATCATTATTAGCATATTTAAAATAAAAAAGAGGTGAACTTGAACTGCTAAACGGCAGATTAAGTCACCTCTTTTTTTCCGTGGGGAAGATAGAAATCATCCCAATAAGATACTTTACGCTTTTATTGCTTCTCGATTTCGCAAGTTGAAGTAAATGTTTCATCACCAACTGTTTGGGTACTGCTAACGCATCCAGCAGTGTTCTTCATCCACTTCTTGGTCACTTTTTGGTAGGTTGGACTGTTGATAGTGTCTGTATTAACAACTACGCCACCAACGGTAAATGTTTCAACACATTTACAAGAGTAATCTTTAGCGCAAGAAGCTGTTAACAAAGCCAATGCAAAAAATGAAATAATTAATTTTTTCATAATAAAAGATTTAGGTTTAATCAAAGTTAAATTAATTTCTCAAAACACGCGAATTGACCTCTTTTTAATTTTTGAAGGGTTCTCCTACACATTACTTATTTTTAATCGAAATCTCATCGATAAAAAGCCAAGGTTGATTCCCTTCGCCTGGCATTCCTCGTGGTATTTTATCTAAGGTTTTAATGGTGATTCTAAATTTTTGCACTTTTTTTCCGATAAATAGCACTTGCTTTTCATTCACGAACAAGGGGTATTGTGTAATCCCAAAGCCGACGTTTGTTTTTGAATTCTCAAATTCTATTGCTACTGGTAGATGAATCCATGAATTCTCATCATTGAGAAATGAGATTTGAAGGCTGTCAATTTTTTGTTTTTTAAGTAAATCTATTTCAATGATTACAACGGAGGTGTCAAATCCGATCCATTCGTGTCCTTTCCATGGTCTTGCGCCAAACTGGCCATCAACAAGGGTTAAATCTCCGCTGTTATAGCGATCGCTAGGTTTAGTTATATAATTTATGGGTACTCCCAGGCAGGGATTTTTAGTAACAACAATTGTTCTGTCTATTCCGGTTTCATTTGACACAAATTGATACCTAATGGGTACTGTTTTCTTCACACGTTCAATGTTGAAATCGGCAGTCCCAATAAATTCATCTTCCTGATTTAGTTTAAATACTTCAGTTGCCGAATTTGACGCGATTTTTAGGGTAACACCTTTTGGCATTCGTTTTAAGGTGATTTTAGGTTTGAGAATTGTTTGTGAGAAATTGACCCCCAACTTTTTTAGCAAAGGGAAATGATGCTTGATGACGCTTTGTTCAAATACATCGTAAGTCGTTTTTTCTGTACACCAAAGCGCCTCACTTAAGGCAATGGCTCGAGGATACGTCATGTACATCAATTTATTGAAATCCTGAATATATTCTGTCCAAAGATTTGCCTGGCCCCCTAAGACATAAGCTGCCTCGTTTCTTGTCATCGTGCTGTGTATGGGGTTAAAATCGAATACTTTTTCCAGATTAGTAAAGCCACCTATTGCTAAGGGTTCATCGCTTCCTTTTCCTTGATAATGATCAAAATAACAATGTGATCCCGGCGACATCACAACATCGTGGCCTAGCCTTGCGGCTTCTATTCCTCCTTCGAATCCACGCCACGACATAACCGCAGCATTTGGTGACAGGCCTCCTTCAAGAATTTCATCCCAGCCTATTAATTTTTTACCTTGCTTCATTAAATAGGCATCCATTCGTTGAATGAAATAACTTTGCAATTCATGCTCATCTTTAAGTTTTTGTTCTTTTATAACGGATTGGCATTTTTCACACTTGTTCCAGCGGGTTTTCGGCGCTTCGTCACCGCCAACATGAATATAAGTGCCAGGGAATAATGGAATTACTTCTGACAGAAGATCTTGAAGAAAGAGAATACTTTCCTCCTTTGCACAGAAAATATCGTCAAATACCCCCCAAAGTCCGGGCACATTTTGTTGTTCTCCGGTACATGAATATTGCGGATAAGCAGCAAGAGCTGCTCTTGAATGACCCGGCATTTCAATTTCTGGTACAATCGTAATGTATTTTTCTGCTGCGTAAGCCACGACATCTTGGATTTCTTCTTGGGTATAGAATCCACCATAACGCTGTTTGGTATAGGTTCTAGGTGTTGTGGTATAATGTTCGTTCACCGTGCTGTCTCTCCAAGCACCTATCTCAGTTAATTTTGGGTATTTCTTAATTTCGATTCGCCAACCTTGGTCGTCGGTGAGGTGCCAATGAAACATATTGAGTTTATAGAGTGACATTAAATCGATGTATTTTTTGACTTCATCAACGGTAAAGAAATGACGAGAAACATCTAAATGCAGACCCCGCCATTGGAATTTTGGAAAATCGCTAATGAAACATTTTTGAATAAAATAACCTTCATTATTTTGCTTCATCAACTGCATTAAGGAATGGAAAGCATAGTAACACGCTTTTGAAGAAGAATATGTGATAATTATTTGTTCATTGACATTAATGGAATAGCTATCTAAGGGAACATTTATTGCTTGTTTAAAAATCAAC
>JBILCD010000071.1:0-10989 GCA_044353285.1 Crocinitomicaceae bacterium
CATCGTTTTAATATTACGGAATTTAGCTTATTTGTTTTTCCTATTTGTGTTTTTCGCAAATAAATAAGCTGCTAGGTAAGATTTGAATAAATAATTTGTGAACTAACTTGCTTTATTTTATGTTTTTAAATCATCTTATTTATTTGCGAAAGCACAAGTTGCTCGATGTGCTCTTATGTGAATCGAGTCCGTCAGCTGACGGATCGAGAGTCACGGCCTACTTATGAAAGCTTATCGAGCGCATCTCGACTCCGCTCGATGTGCTCTTGAAAGTGGATCGAGCGGAGTCGAGAGACACAGTAAATCGAGAGAAGCACTTCGGCTAGCTCCCATAAAGCTTATCGAGTGGACACAGCTAGCTGGGTATGTCCGCCTAGGCGGACGAGAGAAGCACTCCGACTAGCTTATCTTGACAATTTGTTAATCCTATGTTCCAGATTGCGGCTAATATTATTGTATATTTGAGGTGAATTTGTATTTTAAGTCAACTAATATGTCAAAAGCACTACGTTTAGCTACCTTAATCACACTTCTTTTTGGATTATTCACTACTTCTTATTCGCAGACGAATTTAAGGGTAATGGCAAGCGCAGGAAGGGTGGCGAAAAATCTAAATCCGGTGGTTTTTGGCCCTAATTACAGCATGTCCTACACATTAGGCGAACCCTTTATCTACACGGGAACCTTGGTGTCCAACAATCGATTTTTCAATGGTTTTCAACAACCCGATGCCCTGATTCCGATTGGACCAGGTGTAGTTGCTCAAATGCCAACACAGCCAATATTTAAAATATACCCCAACCCTTTTGATCAATTTTCCATTATTGAGGCACCTAAGGAATATGAAGATTTGGAATTAAAACTACAACTCATTGATGCCAATGGTAAGTTAGTAGTGGAAGAAATCATGTTGGGTGCAAGACACAAAACAGACTATTCCAGTAACCTTGAACCAGGCACTTATTTTCTAAACATTTATCATATCACAGGCGAATTCATACAACAAGTTAAACTCATTAAAATAATACCATAAAAATGAAAAAAATAATAGTCTTATTCTGTCTTTGTGTCGCCTTTTTATCCATACAAGGAATCAGCTATGCACAATCTGGTGCGCCAAACGGAATCAATTACCAAGCAGTTATCAGAAACAATCTGGGTACATTGGTAGCCAATACCCCTGTAGCGATTCGGATAAACATTCGTCAAAACTCCGCATCAGGTGTTGTGATATTCTCAGAAAAACACTTGGTTACAACCACGCAATATGGTTTAGTGAATTTTGTCATTGGAGCAGGAACCTTTTTAAATGGTGGGCCTTTTGCTACCATTAATTGGGGAAATGGCCCTTACTACTTAGATTTAGGTGTGGCTTTTTCAGGTTTACCGAATCCGACATCGTATATGGCTTATGGCACCCAACAAATGATGAGTGTTCCTTATGCCTTGTATGCGAAATCATCCGGAAACCTACTCAATCAATGGAAATATGGAATTGGAGTACCTGCAGTTAATTTAGGAACCACAGGAGATTATTACTTGGATACCGCCACTGGGAATGTGTATTCCAAAACGAATGGTACAATGTGGATCTTGATCTCCAATATTATGGGACCTCAAGGCCCACTTGGTCTTACTGGCGCTCAAGGAATTCAGGGTTTACCAGGAACTAACGGAGCTGTTGGCGCAACAGGTCCAACTGGTCCGACAGGTGCCAATGGTTCGATAGGTTTAACCGGTCCAGCAGGTGCCACTGGTGCACAAGGTCCTATCGGATTAACAGGTCCAGCAGGAACAAACGGTGCTGTTGGAGCAACTGGTCCAATAGGCTTAACTGGTCCAATAGGCTTAACTGGTCCAATAGGATTGACCGGTCCCGCTGGTGCTCAAGGCATTCAAGGTGTTGCAGGACCAACTGGTTTAACAGGCCCAGCAGGCGCTCAAGGAATTCAAGGTTTAACTGGCCCTACAGGTCCTGCAGGAACAAACGGTGCTGTTGGTGCAACTGGTCCAATAGGCCCAACTGGTCCCGCAGGCGCTCAAGGTATTCAAGGTTTACCGGGTGCCGCAGGTGCCGCAGGAACGAATGGAACTAACGGAGCTGTTGGCGCTACTGGCCCCGCTGGTGCTCAAGGAATTCAAGGTGCAACAGGCTTATTAACAAGCGGATCAGCTGCCGGAAATACCCCGTATTGGAATGGTTCGCAATGGGTTGTTAATGGCACGAATTTGTTTAACAATGGTAGTAATTTAGGGGTTGGTACAACTAGTCCCCATGCCTCAGCGCTAACTGATTTAACATCAACTACTCAGGGATTTCTTCCGCCACGCATGACTACTACGCAACGCAACGCGATTGCTTCACCCGCTATAGGATTGGTAATCTATAATATCACCACAAATTGCTTGAATTTTTATACGGGTGCTGCCTGGTTTGAAACCTGTGGAACTCCAACTTATACTGCCATCATCACTACTTTAAACTGCAGTGGTGCTACTACTACCGGAACTTTGACAAACGGAACAGCAGCCAGTGGCGTGAGTACCGCAATATCTTATACCGGCGGAAACGCTGGAACCTACAGTGCGCAAAGTGTTTCTTCTACGGGTGTTGTTGGTTTAACAGCCACCCTTGCGGCAGGTACGCTGGCCAATGGTGCCGGCTCATTAACCTATACGATAACAGGCACCCCAACTACGAGTGGAACTGCTACTTTTGCCATTACTGTAGGTGGACAATCGTGTTCCTTTACGGTGAGTGTGGGAGCAGCCATAGGCCAATACCCAGCAGGAACGGTGCATTGCGCAGGCGCCACAACTGTGGTAGATGTAACTAACCCAACTACCGGTAGAATTTGGATGGACCGAAACTTAGGTGCTACGCAAGTGGCCACCAGCAGCACGGATGTAAATTCCTACGGTGATTTATACCAATGGGGCAGGCGAGCAGATGGGCACCAGTGCCGCACTTCTCCTACAACTGCTAACCTTTCCAGTATAGACCAACCCGCAAATGGCAATTTTATATTAACACCAAATGCTCCATACGATTGGCGTTCTCCTCAAAATGCGAATTTATGGCAAGGCGTGAATGGGGTAAATAACCCATGCCCAAGTGGGTATAGAATTCCTACGGAAACAGAACTTGAGACAGAGCGCCTTAGTTGGGGCCAAAATAATAGTGCAGGCGCTTTTGCCTCCCCGCTTAAATTTCCCATGGCGGGCTCCCGTAGCTCGAGTAATGGCACGCTCGTCAATGTTGGCTCGTACGGCCACTATTGGGGTAGCACGGTAAGTGGGGTGGACGCACGGACCTTGTACTTCGCCGTCAGCAATGCCTTCATGAGCGACAGCTACCGAGCGAACGGCTTAACGGTGCGTTGCTTGAAGGACGCTTCCGCAATACCAGCAGTTGTTGGTGCTATAAACTGCGGGGGTGCTACTACTACCGGAACTTTAACAAACGGAACAGCAGCGAGTGGCGTGAGTACCGCAATACCTTATACCGGCGGAAACGCTGGAACCTACGTTGCACAAAGTGTATCTTCTACAGGTGTTGTTGGTTTAACCGCCACCCTTGCGGCAGGTACGCTTACTAATGGTGCCGGTTCATTGACGTACACGATAACAGGTACTCCAACTACGAGTGGAACCGCCAGTTTTGCCATCACGGTAGGTGGACAATCTTGTTCCTTTACGGTGAGTGTGGGAACTGCCATAGGCCAATACCCAGCAGGAACAGTGCATTGCGCAGGCGCCACAACTGTGGTAGATGTAACTAACCCAACTACCGGTAGAATTTGGATGGACCGAAACTTAGGTGCTACGCAAGTGGCCACCAGCAGCACGGATGTAAATTCCTACGGCGATTTATACCAATGGGGCAGACGAGCAGATGGGCACCAGTGCCGCACGTCTCCCACAACAGCTACCCTTTCCAGTATTGACCAACCGGCGCATGGTAATTTTATTATAGCACCCAATCCTCCATACGATTGGCGTTCTCCTCAAAATGCGAATTTATGGCAAGGGGTAAATGGGTTGAATAACCCATGCCCAAGTGGTTATAGAATTCCTACGGAAACAGAAATTAATGCAGAACGCTTAAGTTGGAGCCAAAATAACAGTGTTGGTGCTTTAGCCTCGCAGCTCAAATGGACTTTGGCGGGCAACCGCGACCTCAGTAATGGCACGCTCGTCGGTGTCGGCTCGAACGGCACCTGTTGGAGTAGCACGGTGAGTGGTACGTACTCACGGGCCTTGGACTTCTACAGCAGCAGTGCCAACATGAACGACCGCAACCGAGCGAACGGCTTTACTGTCCGTTGCCTGAAGGATGCTTCCGCAATACCAGCAACTGTTGGTGCTTTAAACTGCGGGGGTGCTACCCTAACAGGAAATCTTTACAATGGATCTGTTGCCAGTGGGGTTTCTGTCTCAGTGCCATACACAGCGGGTAATGGAGGTTCTTATGCGGCGCAAAGTATTTCCTCTACGGGTGTTGTTGGTTTAACCGCCACCCTTGCGGCAGGTACGTTGGCTAATGGTGCCGGCTCATTAACCTATACGATCACAGGCACCCCAACTACGAGTGGAACTGCCACTTTTGCAATCACGGTAGGTGGACAATCTTGTTCCTTTACGGTGAGTGTGGGAGTAGCCATAGGCCAATACCCAGCAGGAACGGTACATTGTGCGGGGGCTACTACAGTGATTGAATTAGCGAATCCCACCACCGGTAGAATTTGGATGGACCGAAACTTAGGTGCCACGCAAGTAGCCACTTCTAGTACCGACAACAACGCTTACGGGGATTTATACCAATGGGGCAGACGAGCAGATGGGCACCAGTGCCGAA
Source organism: Crocinitomicaceae bacterium (assembly GCA_044353285.1). GTDB lineage: Bacteria > Bacteroidota > Bacteroidia > Flavobacteriales_D > Crocinitomicaceae > UBA952. The sequence continues at coordinate 4,859 of JBILCD010000071.1, forward strand.
CTTCACCTACAACACCTAACCTTTCCAGTATTGACCAACCAGCGCATGGTAATTTTATTACAATTAATTCTGGGAATTACGATTGGCGTTCGCCTCAAAACGCGAATTTATGGCAAGGGGTAAATGGGGTAAACAACCCCTGCCCAAGTGGGTATAGAATTCCTACAGAAACAGAAATGAATGCCGAACGCTTAAGTTGGAGCCAAAATAATAGCGTGGGTGCTTTTGCCTCCCCGCTCAAATGGACCTTAGCGGGCGACCGCAGCTACGATGCTGGTACTGGTGGCGCGATCTACGGTCTCGATTATTATGGCCACTATTGGAGTAGCACGGTTAGTGTGACGACCAGTACACGCACTTTAATCTTTGACGGCAGCAATGCCAACATGGTAAATAACGTCCGAGCGAACGGCTTTTCGGTTCGTTGCCTGAAGGATTAGGTGAGGGCTAGCCTCGATACAACCCTACCTTTGGCAGGGCCACTCGGCTAGCTTTTTTTCCTAGAAAATCAACTTATAATTTTTTCTAAGCGAAGGACATAGTCCATTATATATTTTTATTGATTAATTAATAATCTTATTCTTGATTAGTATCTAATTATTTGCTATCTTTAAGTAAATATTGATGAATGAAAAAAGAAATAGGGGTTAATGGTTTAGTAATTAATCTAAGAAGAGAAAAAGGAGATGAATATATTTCCTTAACCGATATTGCCAGGAAGAAGAATCCCTTAGAACCTAAAGACGTAGTTAAAAACTGGTTAAGATCAAAGTCAACAATAGAATTTCTTGCATTGTGGGAAAAGATAAATAATCCTGATTTTAAAGGGGTCGAAATCGACTCCTTATTAATTGAGGCAGGAAGTAATTCATTTACATTATCTCCATCAAAATGGGTTGAATCAACAAAAGCAATAGGAATAATTACAAGTGCAGGTAAATATGGTGGTACTTTCGCTCATTCCGAAATTGCGTTGGAATTTGCATCATGGGTATCACCTGAGTTTAAATTATATTTAATTACCGAAATAAAACGTCTAAAAACAGCAGAATCCGACCAAAAAAATTTGAATTGGTCTGTCCAACGAACACTTGCAAAGATTAATTATAAAATACAGACTGACGCGATCAAGGAAAGTCTTGTTCCAAAATCATTGACAAAAAATCAAACCTCAATCATTTACGCAAATGAAGCTGATTTATTAAATGTTGCTTTGTTTGGATTGACTGCGGAACAATGGAAAAATAATAACCCAAGATTTGATGGGAATATGCGCGACCATGCCACCATCGAACAACTTGTAGTTCTTAGTAATATGGAAAGTATAAATGGGTTGCTAATCCAACAAAATATTTCAGCATCCGAACGAATTTTACAACTCAATCAAGTTGCCATTTCACAAATAAAATCACTCTTGTCAGCAAAAGGTATAAAAATTTTAAAAAATCTAAAATAGGATTTAAAGACAATAGCGCACAGGACTAGCTCTAAGAAAGCTTATTGAGCGCATCTCGACTCCGCTCGATGTGCTCTTGAAAGTGGATCGAGCGGAGTCGAGAGACACACTCGGCTAGCTTCAATTAAGCTTATTGAGCGCATCTCGACTCCGCTCGATGTGCTCTTGAAAGTGGATCGAGCGGAGTCGAGAGACACACTCGGCTAGCTTCAATTGAGCTTATCGAGCGCATCTCGTCCGTCAGCTGACGGATCGATGTGCTCTTGAAAGTGAATCGAGTTCGCCATCTGGCTGATCATGATAAAAATATTCTGAGGTAACAAAACGAACATTCAAAAAGAAATTATTAATTTTAAAGTCAATGAATAAGTGCCTCTTCATCTTAGTAATACTTCTTGTTTCTCTTACAAGTTTCACACAATCTATACGAGGGAATTTTCCGTTTTTGGCAAATCAATTGATTCGTTTAGAAGGGTTTAGTGGCCTAAAAACCTATCCGATTTCAAATACAACTATCGATGAAAAAGGGAATTTCAAACTTTCGTATGCTAAGGAAGATTACGGTGTTGCTTACCTGATTTCCTCTGATGAAAAACCGCTGTTTGTATTGCTATGTGGGGAGGAAGTAGAAATTACTGGTGAAGCATTGAGTGCTGTGGAAACAATTCAGATCAAAAAAGGAAAAGAAAACCTCTTGTTTGAGCAATACGCTAAAGAGCATCCTCGAAGGGAACAGGCCTTGAGCGCATGGATTTATTTGGAGAAAATTTATAGCTTGGATCCATTGTTTTCAATACAAAAAACACCAATTGGTAATATTCAAGCAGAAAAGCAACGAATCAAGGAGGAAGACGCCTCATATTTAGCAAGTTTACCCAAAGGAAGTTACGTAAGTTGGTTTTTACCCACCCGAAAATTGGTGAGTGACGTTTCCACCATTGCTCAATACCGAACGGAAGAAATACCTGCAACGATTGCCTCTTTTAGACAATTAGATTATACTAATCCTCGTCTTTATAAAAGTGGCTTATTTAAAGATGCTATCGAAAGTCATTTTTGGTTATTAGAGAATAGCGGCAAGTCTTTGGATTCAGTTTTTATCGAAATGAAAACATCGATTGATGCCATGTTCTTGTATCTTGTTAAAAATGAGGAACGCTTAAATGAAGTTACCAATTATCTTTTTGATTTACTCGAAAGACATTCTTTGTTTCAGGCTTCCGAATACCTGGCACTTAAAGCGCTCAATGAAACGAGCTGCACGCTTAATGCTGATTTAGCCAAGCAACTTGAAAACTACCGTGCCATGAAGAAAGGCAACATCGCGCCAGATATAGTTTTTAGCAAAAGTACCTACTTGAATGGGGTGAACCAAAACATGTTTAGTCGTCTAACAAATTTAACCACGCCATATACCTTGGTGGTTTTTGGCGCAAGTTGGTGTCCTAGGTGCAAAGAAGAATTACCCAAAGCGATTCAAAACTATGTGAAATGGCGAAATTTGGGTGTAGAGGTAATTTATATTTCGTTAGATACGGATCAAGCTGTTTTTGAGCAAGCGGTAAAATCCTATCCTTTTTTCACCTATTGCGATTTTCTGAAATGGGAGAGTCCTGTGGTGAAGGATTATTATGTTTTTGGAACCCCCACCGTTTATCTCCTCAACAACAAGCGTGAAATTATCCTTCGTCCCACTTCTATTGACCAAGTAGACGCTTGGGTAGATTGGGTTTTAGTTCAAGGGAATAAATAATCAATCTAAACTTGCATAAAAGCTCGGCTAGCTTCTATTAAGCTTATCGAGCGCATCTCGTCCGTCAGCTAACGGATCGATGTGCTCTTATGTGAATCGAGCGGAGTCGAGAGACACAGTAAATCGAGAGAAGCACAAAGCTAGCCTCGTCCGCCTAGGCGGACATTCCTCCTTCGTTGGAAAACTCGGCAAGCTTAAATTCAGGAATTCCTTACGTAATAATCAAGCACTCCGGACATATGCCAGAAACCGTTAAAAAAACTTCAGCTACTTGATAGTTTGATGGAATATTAAGCGCGATGTGATTATCTGAAATACAGGTGAGTTTTTTACAAGTGGTACAGCTAAAATGAAGATGGTCATGGTGCGCGTATTGCTCGTGAGAGCATGAGTTGCATGGAGCATAGTTAATTACGCCGTTAATATTTACAATTTTATGGATTTTCATTTCCTTCACTAAACGCTCTAAAATTCGATACACCGTTACTCGGTCGCAAATGTTGTTTGCCTTTGCAAATATTTCAGTTTGACTCATCGCCGTTTTATTGACTTGTATAATTTCAAAAACTGCCTTTTTTGCTATTGTATTTCTAATTATTGCCATTATTTTTTTTATAAACGCAACAATGTTGCATAATTGTAGTATCTTTGTAATCGCATCAAAGTTGCAAATAAAAATTAGTAGAAAAAAATGAAATTTATTTTCTTGTTTTTTTTAGGTTTAGTCTCCAGTTTCTCTTTCGCTCAAGGGGTAGAAATTACCTTATTGGATGAAAAGACTAAAGAGCCGATCATAGGTGCACAGCTTTTTATTTTGGAGACCGATCAAAGTTTTAAAACCAATGATTTTGGTAAAATAACCATTTTTGAAAATGACATGAAATCGTGTCAAATTCGGATTTTAGCCACAGGGTATAAAAGTATTTTGCAAAAAATAGTGATTACGCCTTCTCTTGTTATTACGCTAAGCCCAATGCATTTAGATTTGCAAGAAGTTACAGTGTCGAGTGGTTCCACTGTAACCCAAAACAAAAATCCTTTCCACATTGAATCGCGAAAAATTAACGATTTAAATCAAATTCCTGCCTTAAACTTGGGGGAATTGATTGGTCGAATTCCAGGTGTTTATTCTTCTTCATTGGGAAATGGCATCTCTAAACCTGTTGTGCGAGGAATGCAAGGTATGCGTGTAATTACCTTAGTTAATGGACTTCGTTTAGAGGGACAGCAATGGGGAGGTGATCATGGCATGGGTTTGTCAGAATTAGGTATTGGTACAGCAGAGGTAATTAAAGGTCCGGCTAGTTTAATATACGGTGCAGATGCCTTGGGCGGTGTCGTTTCCCTTTTGGATGTTCCATTTGCCGCCGTAAATACTGCTGAGGTACAATTTCAAACAAGCCTCAATCAAAACACCATGGGAGCGGAATCCCGTCTTTTAATTAAACAGTCTTATAGAAACTGGAGGTGGTTATTAGGAGGTAGTTACGCCAACCATGCCGATTTTCAAATCCCCAGCGGCCGATTCGCAAAGAATTCTCGTTTTAATTCCCTCGCCATGAAGGGGAGTATTTCTTTTAAAGCTAAAAATAGCCTACACCAATGGCGAGTGATTATGGATCATCGAATTGCAGGGATTCCTGGACATACACATGACTCATTGGCAACTCCAGCTTCTTTTCAAGTTGAATTGCAAGCGCGAAGGTATTCATTACCTTCACAATTTTTCCGTAATTATCTTGCCCATCAAACATCTAATTGGTATAGAAAAAATATGGATGTACAGCTACTAATGGGCTACACGGCCAATAGGTTAATAGAATACGACGAAAAGTTTACCGTTCCCTCTTTGAGCATGCTTCTCCAAAACTTTATAGTAAATACCAAATTTTCGGTTAAAAAATGGGATAATTTGAAATGGATTACAGGAACTCAAAGCATGTTTCAGCTAAATAGAAATGCTGCTAATGCTTCCGATACCTTGATTCCTAATTCCAATACTTTTGACTTCGGTGTTTATTCAACAGTCACGTGGAGCAAAGGATTTTGGGTACTGCAATCAGGCCTTCGGTACGACTTAAGAACAATTTTTGGAATTGATGAAAGTTTATATGGACTTACAGATTTCAATTACAGTGGATTAAATGGAAGTGTAGGAGCCGTATTTTCTAAAAACGAATTTATATTTAGAACTAATTTTTCGACAGGTTATCGAGCTCCTCATTTAACGGAATTACTATCCGATGGATACCATCATGGTGCGTTGCGCTATGAAATAGGGAATAGAAATTTAATTTCGGAAAAAGCTGTTCAGCTTGATATCACATTTGAACATAACCAAGAGCATGGTGCCCTTACTTTAAATCCGTTTGCTAACCTTATCGATAATTATATTTTTATTCAACCCATTGATTCAATGGTAGGTGGAATGCCCGTTTTTATCTATCAGCAAGCTCAAAAGGTTTTGTTTCTAGGAGGTGATATCGCTTATCATTTTCATCCACATTTCGCCCATAAATTACACTGGGAAATATCCGCATCCTACATTCGACCCTTTACAGGAAACGATAGTTCGGTTTCTTTAATTCCTCAGCCAAGATTAATGAATTCACTCAAATACGAATTTGCCTTAGGAAAAAAGTTACGACTTAAAGATTTACACCTGCAATCCACCTTACTTGGCGCTCAAAATCAAGTCGCTTTTAATGAAACACCCTCTAATTTATATCATTTATTTGACCTGGGAATGCTCATTTCGTTTGGTAGAACCGAGCAGCTGACGCTAAATATTGGCCTTAGAAATTTATTTAATGCAAACTACATCGATCATCTTTCCCGTTTAAAAAATATAAGTATGCCATCTCCTGGTAGAAGCATATACCTATCTTTTAACTATTTGATTAACTATAAACTAAAAACCAA
>JBILCD010000295.1:0-10988 GCA_044353285.1 Crocinitomicaceae bacterium
CATACTAAAAAAACCTGAAAGTAATAAAATCGAAACCAAGTAAACATAGCTAAGTAGCGCTTTCGGTGTTATGTTGAGCTGTATGGATTGATAGGCATAATAAAATTGTATTCCTGCTACAAAACATTGGGTGATGAGTGCTGAAATAGCGGCTCCTTTTGCGCCGATACTTGGTATTAAAAATGCATTACTGGTGAAATTAATTAAGACACCAAAGAAAGAAATAATATTTAGTGTCTTCAATCGACCGCTTGCCGTTAATAATGTGCCGAATATGAAATTCATGCTGATTGGAATAAAGCAGATAATTAAGAAGCAAAAAGAAAATACTGCTGTTGTTTGAACATTAACATACAGCAATGAAAGCAGCCAACGCGCATTAAAAGTGGAAATTATAACTAATACAATAGCGCCACCAATCAGTAGGTTGCCGGCGGTTTTTAATAAGGCCACAACTTCTTTTTTTGATTCTTTTAATAAGCGCGAAAACATTGGATATAACAAGCCGGCGAATATCATCCCAAACATATATACAGCATCTAAAAGCCGAAAACCTTGTGCATAATACCCTGCCTCAACGCGACCATTTGAGTGAAACCGTTCTAAAATAACAACATCACTCCTGTTATATAATATCATTAATAATATCAGGAGTGCATAGGGTAGGCTTTTTTTTACAATTGACATGCTAAAGTTAAAATCCCAAAGTAAAAAGGGACCTATATTTCTTTTACGAAGTAAAAATATAGCAATAAAAAATGTAAGTAAATAACACAGGGTCTGAGTATAAATAAACCATTCTATTCGGGAGGTGTCATTTGTAAAAATAAACAAAATTGATCCTGCAATTAGGATAAGCAATCCTCTGTCCATAATGGAAATAACAGCGTCTGTCTTGAATAAATGCAGGCCTGTAAAATGACTTCTAAAGAACGCTATAGACAGAATCAATAATTGGTTAAATACAAGAAATAAAAGCAAATAAAACTCGCGCCATTTATACCCTAAAAGAAGGGCAAATACAAAAATAACCACACAATATATAATGAATAAAACAAACCGAAAAGCCATTAAATTGCCGAAATAGCTAGTGGAATTATGCGTGTTCTGGGCGATGGTTTTGGTGGTATAGTTATTAATACCAAAATCTAAAAAGATGTTAAAAATAACCGTTAAATTCAATAAGGTAAAGTAAAGGCCATATTCCGCCTGTCCGACTCTATTTTGAACCGTTGCATCTATTAAAAATATGGCTATTGGCTTAACAAGTAAGTTTAATAATATGGTTAGAAAAAGACTAGAAAAGAATTGTTTTTGCATTACTCGAAGCTATTATTTAATTAATAGTTTGAAGCCAAGCCCATGTACGTTCATTATTTCTAAAGCGGGATCTTCCGTTAATAGCTTCCGTAATTTTGAAATATATACATCCATGCTCCTACCATTATAGTAATTATCATCGCCCCAAATGGTCCGTAGTGTTTCTTGTCTATTTAACACACCGTTCTTATGAATAAAAAGCAAATGTAGTAATTGATTTTCCTTTGTTGTGAGTTTTTTTATTTCTGAAGCAAGGTGCAGCAACCTTAATTCTGGCTGGTACAGAAGTTGGCCTAATTTAATGGCGGGCTTATTATTTCTTTTTTGTTGATCCGATCGACGAAAAATAGCGTCCATTCTAGCTAATAGTTCATCTATCGAAAAGGGTTTTGTTACATAGTCATCGGCGCCAAGACTAAAGCCTTCCAATTTATCTTCTTTTAGTCCTTTAGCTGATAAAATCAGAATGGGGGTTTTTTGATCCGTTTCTCTTATTTTCTTTACAAGGGAAAAACCATCCATTTCTGGTAAGCATACATCTAAAATAATAAAATCGTACCCGTTCTTATTTGTTTGGTATTTGAGGTGGGCATCCTTGCCGGTGCGTGCTAATGTGGTTTCCCATCCTTTTTTCTGAAGATGCTGCTGTAATGAAAATCCTTGGTTTTTATCGTACTCAGCTAATAATAGTTGTTTGTTTTCCATGTTATTGATTGCCACAAGCTAGCTAAATATTTAGTCGTTTGCGGCTCTAATAACGTGTTTCAATGATTGTTTAGTATCTTACTACTTCTCGCAGGAATAATTTAGTATTAAAAAGAGTTAAGAGCATGCTCTCCTTTCCAAAAAAGTGAAGGAATATTCGCCTCTATTAATTTTAGCGAATTAAATTAACATGCCCCGTAATGATAACTCTATCGTCATTATCTGGAACCTTAATGTTTATTTTATAGGTGTATGATCCTGGTAAAGCATCGGTGCCCTCTAAACCATAAGAACCGTCCCAGCCAAAATCCAAATTATTAGTTTCAAATATAATTTCTCCCCAACGATTAAAAATTTGCATGTTATACTGATAAATATCAAATCCTGCTGTAAATAACGGTTTAAATACTTGATTGTACAAGTCGCCATCTGGTGTAAATGAATTCGGGATGTAATAAATACCCCCTTGCTGAGGTGCTATAGCAACAGAGGTGCTATCAATACAACCCATGCTAGTGGAGGCGATAAGAGTGACCTCAAAGCCCGAACCTGTTCCCATAAACAAGTGCGAGGGTGAAAACTCACTTGAAAATTCACCATCTCCAAAGTCCCATAAGTAAATGGTCGCCCCTAAGCTACTATTATCGAAGCTAACGGTTTGGGATGTTTCCGTGAATAATAAGGTTGATGGATCAAATTCCGCGGTGGGGTAATTTTGAACGCAAATATAATCAATGATGGTAGCGCTATCAACACAACCATTTAATGTTCCAATTACACTCACGTCTGAGCAACCTCCTACAGTATATAAAACTTGGACCTGTGAACCTGTCCCTGTAAACCCATTGCTAGAAGTCCATTGATAAGTAGTTAATGGATTGCTAGTATTCGGTGTGAAAGTAACATTTAAAGGAACGCAACCATAGGTTGTATCAGCTGTGAATGGCATTAAAGGAAGTGGTTTCACAGTAACTTGACCTGTGGCCATGGGACTTACACAGCCTAATAATGTATAGGTTGCAGAATAGTTTGTTGTATTAGTTGGCGATACACTTATTGAATTCGTTGTCTCCCCTCCTGTTGTCCATAAGAAGGATCCTCCCGGTAGGTTAGGAACAGCGGTTAGAGTGGCAACTTGTCCGAAACAGATAATTACTGGTGCTATGGTAATAACTGGAACTGGTTTCACGGTAACAGTACCAGAAGCTTGGGCCGAACACCCGGTGATTGTATACGTTACGCTGTAGGTAGTACCTGGTAAACCAGGGTTAACATTAATGGATTGTGTCGTTTGGTTATTCGACCACAAAAAAGTGCCTCCTGTTAAATCCGGTGTCGCTGTTAATACCGTGGTATCTCCGTTACAAATCGTATCGCTGTTTACGCTTACTGTCGGCGTTGGATTAACGGTAACCAAAGCAGAATCAGCAGCAGTACAACCATTCCACGTGTAAGTAGCGCTGTAAACTGTGCTTTGCATTGGATTAACAGTGATAGAACTTCCCGTTTGTCCATTACTCCACTGAATAGCGCCCCCTGTAGGTGAAACCGCAGCATTGAGTGTGGTAGATTGGCTTGTACAAATGGTGGCGTCGTTAATAACTATTGTAGGAGTTGGGGCAACGGTTGTTGTAATAGCAGCGGTGGAGGTGCAACCTTGGTTACTAGTAACAGTAACTGTGTAAGTGCCGCCTGTAGAAACCGTTGCTGCAGCATTAGAGCCCAAACCATTATCCCAAGCATAGCTTGCTCCTCCTGAAGCCAAGACGCTGATTACTGGCGCATTACAATCTATGATAGTAGTGCCTGTTGAGTTTGTAATTTGAGCATTTGGGGATTGGTTAATCACCACGGTGGTAGTAGCAGTTGTCGAACCACAGCTTGGGCTAGCGATGGTGCAGGTATAAGTCCCCGCAGTTGCCGCGCTTGGATTTTGTATGGTTGGGTTTGCTACATTTGATTGAAATCCATTTGGTCCTGTCCAACTGTACGTATATACTCCGGTTGCTGGATTGGCAGGAGTAGGTGTCGCCGTAAGAGTCAGGGGACTTCCAGAACATACTGGACCTGAGTTTGATGCCACAGCAGTCGGTGCAGCGCAGCAGTTAATGTACATCCAAATGCGCCCAATGTTATAATTTACTTCGGACCATATATTGGCCATGGCTTGCCCGCCTGTTGGACAAGATTGCATGCCACTTCTCCGTAAGGTTGTATTAATCCCCATGATACTGGTAATAAAATTAGCTGTGCCATAGCTATTAACGCAAGCACCCCTTACGCCGTATACTCCGATAATGTCGCCTGCGTTAACCGTGATGTTGCAGGGAATAATTCCTGAAGGATTATTGGTCACCGTAAATAATTGAACGAAGTTATTTGTGTTTCCAGGGAAAGCAGGTGGTGCACCAGCATTAAACCTAACGACTCTTATCGTTTGTAATCCTTGGCTAGCATTGGTTGGCACTTCTAATCCACAAATAGTGAAATTTGCCGGAGCTGTAAAATGATACCCCCTGATCATGGAGGAAAAGGTAGTCACTTGTGTCCCTACTGAAATTTGGGTTTGTGAAAAGGTTTGCGTTGCGGTAATTATAATTAACGCTAAAAAAAATACTCTTTTGAAATTCATACTAATTACATTCAATTTTACAAAAATACACTAACGGTTCTCAATACGCAAAAGTAAACCTTCGGTTGCCGAAGTTACTACCTTAATAAATTAACATGGCCCGTTATAATAAGCACTTCTTCTTTATCTTGCAGTTTAATGTTTATCTTATAACTATATGTTCCAGTAGAACAGTCTAAGCCCTCTAGTCCATAAGAACCATCCCACCCCGTATAAGGGTTATGAGATTCAAAAAGAAGCTCGCCCCAACGGTTATATATCAACATTTCATATCCATCAATTGAAAAACCAGACGTAAATACCGGCTTAAATACCTGATTATACTTGTCACCATCAGGCGTAAAAGTATTGGGGATGTAATAGATTTCGCCTAAATTAGCAGGGATTTCTATTGAAATACTGTCCATGCACCCCATAGATGTAGAGGCTAATAAAGTAATGGTTTCATCACCGGTAATCCCTTGAAAGTAATGATTTGGATTTTCCTCATTGGATAAACTTCCATCACCAAAATTCCAAATATAGCCACTTGCTCCAATGCTTGTATTTATAAAACTCAATGTTTGGTTGTTCTGTGAAAATGATCCAGGAGAAGTGTAAAAGTTAGCAACAGGATAATTTTGAACGCAAATTAAAGATGCAGAGGTTGATGAATTGGAACAACCATTTAAGGTGGCGGTTAGGGTAACATCGTAACACCCTCCATTTACAAACGTCATCTGTGGATTTGCGCCAATTTGAGATCCTGCACCAGTAGATGTCCATGCGTAAGTGGCATTTTGACCTACGGTATCTGCTAAAAGACTCACCGTAACAGGAACACACCCGCTGGTGTTATTCACGCTGAATGAGGCAAGAGGCAAGGGTAAAACAATGATAGAAGCGCTTACAGTATTTCCAATACAACCATTTGCTGTATAAGTTAAATTGTAAACAGACGTGCTGCTAGGTGTCTCAGTAATGGTTGCTGAGGTTCCGCCCTGAGACCAAGCAAAATTTCCTCCTGCTGGATTGACAATGGCACTCAATGTTCCGGGCTGCCCTTGGCAAATCGTCATATCGGCCACGCTTACTATTGGAAGCGGATTTACTGTTACCGTTCCGGTTGCCTGAGAACTCGTACAACCATTAAGGGTATACGTTGCGGTGTAACTAGTAGTTTGGGTAGGGAATACCGTTAAAATTGAACCAGTATGATTCAGCGAGATCCAATTGTAAACACCATTGGCTAAATTAGCTTGAGCCACAACAGCAGTTGTGTCTCCAAAACAAATACTGGAACTTGTAACGCTTAATGTTGGAGTCGGATTAACAGTAACAATGATGTCCTCCGTTGCAGTACATCCATTCCATGTGTACAATACACTATACATGGTAGTGCTTGTCGGTGAAACCGTTAAATTTGGTGTGGTTTGGCCGTTAGTCCAAATTACTTGCCCACCCGTAGGGTAATAAACAGGTGTGATAAGAACAGACTGCCCTGAACAAATAGTTGTATCTATTCCAGTAACCAAAGGAACAGGAGCCACTGTTAATACTAAAGTTGAAGAATCCAAGCAACCATTTGCGGCCGTAACCACTACGGTAAAACTTCCCGCTTGACTTATGCTTTGGGCAGCATTCGTCCCCAAACTATTATTCCACTGATAAGTGCCTCCGCCTGTAGCTAATAAATTAATAGACGGAGCATTACAATCAATGATGGTAGATCCTGTAGAATTGGTAATTCCTGAAGTTGGTGGTGTTATATTTTGTGTAATAACAATTGATTGAGAAACAGGACAGCCATTGGGGTCAATCATATTTACGGTGTAAGAACCTGGAATCGTAATCACATTATTAGCAGTGTTTGGTGTTTGACCACCTGTCCAAGTATACGTAACGCCCCCCGTTGCTTGCAAGCTAATAGCAGGGGTAGTACAAGTCAGCACATTGGTTCCCGTTGAATTATTTATTTGAACCGGAACAGTACTCAAGGTAATAGCCACTACACCAACTGCATTGGCCGTGCAACCATTGGCATCAGTTACTGTCACCGTATAGCTACCCGCCTGGAGATTGGTGATGTTCTGGGTTATAGCTTGATTACTCCAACTGTAGGTATAAGGAGAAACCCCACCCGATGGACTGGAATTTATAGATCCTGTGCCATTTAAGCACAAGATGTTTTGAACAGTTGTTGAAATAGACACTGCAGTAGCAGGCTGCGTGATGGTGATACTTAGTGTGGCAGTACAACCGTTGGCATCGGTTACTGTTACGGTGTAAGCTCCCGCAATTAAGTTTGAAGGATCTTGAGCCGTTGTATTATTAGACCAAGCGTAGGTGTATGGAGCGGTACCGCCAGTAACTGTTAAATTGATAGCTCCAGTATTATTTCCAAAGCACAATACATTCACCTGAGTGCTTGATAAAGATAGGCCCGATTGTGGCTGAGTAATGATAACGCCAGTTGTATCTATACAACCATTCGCATCAGTTACAACTACTATATAGGTTCCCGCTATTAAATTAAGTGGGTCCTGAATCGTTGAATTGTTTGACCATGCATACGTATAACCAGGTGTCCCACCCGATGGGCTAAGGTCGATTGATCCCGTACTATTTCCAAAACACAACACATTTACCTGTGTCGTTGCTAAGCTCAGAGGAGCTTGAGGCTGAGTGATCGTAGCGCTTATTGTTGTTGTACAACCATTCGCATCTGTCACAACTACTGTATAGGTGCCAGCTGGAACACCAATAGCACTTTGAGCTGTTGATCCTCCTGTCCAAACATAAGTGTAAGGAGCGGTTCCACCTGTTGGGGTCATGTTTACACTTCCCGTGCTGCCACCAAAACAAGCAATCATTACCTGAGTAGTCGTTGCTACTAAGGCAGAGGCTGGTTGCGTGATTGTAACCGTTGCTGTTGCGGCACAACCATTGGCATCGGTAACCGTTACGGTATATGCCCCCGCTATTAAGTTTGAAGGGTCTTGAGCCGTTGTATTATTAGACCAAGCGTATGTATATGGCCCAGTACCGCCAGAAACAGTTAAATCAATAGATCCAGTGTTGTTTCCAAAGCACAACACATTCACTTGGGTATTCGAAAGGATTAAACCCGCCTGAGGCTGTGTAATTGTAATTGAAACCGGTGCTGAAACACATCCATTAGTGCTCGTCGCAGTGTAAGTATAAGTTCCTGGTGATAAGTTTTGGGTTGGAGATCCTCCGTAAGTATAAGGAGCATTCGCGCCAGTGGCATTTAAAACGACAGATCCAGCCCCACCAAAACAAAGCACATTGCTTGGTAGAGCAGTTAAAATTGGTTGAGGATATACCGTAAATTGTGCTGTTGTGCTGCAGCCATTGCTGGCATTATAAGTAATGGTTGACGTTCCTGCAGAAACGCCTGCAACCAATCCATTTGAAGAAATGGTAGCTACCCCAAGATTCGAACTTGACCATGTTCCTGGCGCTACTACGTTTGCCAATTGGGAGTTTAATCCTAAACATGCCGTTAGGTTTCCGGTAATAGGTTGCAGTGGATTTACCGTCACAGTGCCTGTACCCGAAACAGATGGACAGCCAGTAACTAAATAACTAGCAGTATAGGTAGTAGTGGTAGTTGGCGTAACTGAAATGCTACTGCCTGTATTGCCACCTGGCGACCATGTAAAAGTGCCATTTGGAACCGTAGATGTGGCGGTTAAATTCGCAACTTGCCCTGCGCATACCGTCAAACTGTTAACACTAACAACAGGAATTGGGTTAATAGTAACAGTAACAGTGGTTAACGGTGATACACAATTTTGAGCGCTTGATGCTTGTAAATAATAAACCGATGACGTTTGCAAGGTTGGGGTGGTATAACTTGCTGTAGTCGCCAATTGGCCTGTGCCATTAGGGTTTGAAAACCAACTATAACTATTGTTTTGTCCACCTGAAGCTGTTAATGTAGTTGAACCCGGACCACACAAACTTACATTACTTGCAATTGGTGCTAATGGATTTGAGTTAACTGTAACGGTTCCTGTCGCAGATGTTGTGGGGCAGCCCGAAGTAGAATAAGAGGCAGTATATTGTGTCGTCGTCGTGGGATTTACCACAATGGAAGTTCCTGTAGCGCCCCCTGGGGACCAAGTAAATGTTCCACCTTGAATGGAAGATGTGGCTGTTAAAGTAGCCGATTGGCCCGCACAAATTGTGGAATTGCTTACGCTTAAAATTGGCGCTGGATTAATTGTAATCGTAACAGGAACTAATAAAGAGGGACATCCTGCTCCTGACCAACTAATGGTTAATTGACCATTACCGGTTCTCACACCAGAAGTAACAATAGAATTGGATACAACCGTTGCTAATGCATAAGATGAACCGCCGCCACCACCGCCATAACTACCACCGCCACCGCCGTAATATCCGCCACCGCCACCGCCTCCATAAGTAGTTCCTCCATTTCCTCCTTGCCCCAAGCCTCCGGTCTGTCCCAAACCACCTAAATTGATTCCCCCTGCAGTTTGTGTGCCACCAAAACCTACGTAATTCGTTTGTTGATTACATTGATATCCGTTTCCTCCTGTAGCACCACCACCGACACCTCCAGAATTTTGATTCGGTGAAAAGCAGTTGGTTCCGCCACCGCCGCCGCCAGCTGCTACCACAACCCTGTTAGCCAAAGCAACACCTCCTATCCGGATATCAGTTGCACCACCACCGCCTCTACCATAGGTGCCTGCAGCACCATTTCCCCCTCCGTTAAAACCACCAATATTAGATAAAGGCATCTGACCAACATAAATACTCAAGGCTTGTCCTGGGGTTACCGCGAGAGATCCTTGAACTCGACCGCCTAAGCCCCCTGCCCCATAACCTAATGAGCCCGAGCCACCCTGGGCCCCCTCTGCGGTGAAGGAAAGGGACGTAACTCCTGCAGGAACAGTCCAGTTTTGAATACTCCCTGTATAACTGAATGTTTGTGTTCCTGGAGGCACACCTGCCGCTCCGCCTTGGACATAATAAGTAGTAGTTTGATTTATAGTCGGAGTAGTATAGGTTGCGTTTGTAGACAACTGATTGGTTCCATTTGAGTTGGCAAACCAAGTGTATGTGGCCGAACCACTTGCTGTTAATGTGCTTGTTCCTGGCCCGCACAAGTTTAAATTCCCAGTTACTGTTGGACTAGCCGCAGGCTGTCCAACTGTTACCGTTATGGAAGCACAATTGGAGCTCCATTGGTTATTACTAAAATTCCTAACGTAATAAGTCGTGGTAACTGTAGGTGAAACGGTAATGCTGTTTCCTGTTGCTATCTGACCTATGGTATTACACCCTCCTGTAAACCAATAGGCGGTTCCAACAACACCTTGTGCCGTTAAGGTAGTGCTTTGTCCAGGGCAGATGGAGGAAGCAGAGGCCGTAATCCCCGAGGGACTTGTTAAGCCACCTGAGCAATTCGTTGAACGGTAACCCATATTTCGGTTTAAACCGCAGGCGCATGTAGCACCTTGAGCCCAGCTTCCAATCTGTAAATAGTACGTGCCCGTTGAAGGGGCCGTCCATAAAATGTAAGAGCCAAGGCCACAAAAATCGTCATTAGCAATAACTCCTCCACTTGTTGGTGCGGTATTAATGGTTAAATAAGGATCTCCTGAATAATAGGCACTTGGTGCATATTGATTACAATACGTAAATTCATACGAACACCCAGCAACTGTTTGAAATGAATAGTAACCGTGGCAACTTGGAGCAAGGTATTGCCAAGTTAAATTGGGATTAATTGTCCCTAAATTAGTGGCACAGCAACATTGGGCCAAAACTTGCCCATAGCCCAAAACAAAAAAGAGTAGCGTTGTTGTAAGTAGTCTTTTAATCATATTATTGACTGCAAATTTAACAAAAACGTCATGAAATAATACTGGTTGCTTTATTATTTTAATAAATTTAAATGACCAGTAATAACTATTCGTTCATCGGCTGTTGGCACTTTAACAATTATGTAGTAGGTGTAAACGCCTGTAGATACATCTAATCCCTCTGTTCCATATGAGCCATCCCAACCAACATCTAAATTATGGGTTTCAAATATCACTTCTCCCCATCGGTTGTAAATTAACATGCTATAATTTTGATAGTCAATTCCAGACGTAAATACAGGTTTAAATGTTTGATTGTATTTATCCCCGTCTGGCGTAAAGGTGTTGGGTATAAAGTAAATTAATCCTTCCTGAAATGGAATAAGTAGGCTCGTGCTGTCTGTACAGCCGAGTGGACTAATAGCAGTTAAGTAAATCGTTTGGCCGTTGTTGTTTGAATTAAACGTGTGAATTGGGGAATCCTCATTGCT
>JBILCD010000072.1:0-10971 GCA_044353285.1 Crocinitomicaceae bacterium
TAGCGTTAAAATTAAAGAAAGAAAGCATTGATTTTGCTTTAATGTGCAGATCCATATGGCGCTCCACAGAATAGACCTTTGCGCTCAACTGGCATAGTATACAGGTTTGAAAACCAGAACCTGTTCCAATTTCAAGTACCTTATCACCCTTGACGATATTCAATAATTGCGTCTGAAAAGCAACAGTGTACGGATGCGAAATCGTTTGCCCAGAACCAATTTGAAAAGCCATGTTGGTATAAGCTTGTTCATCAAATGCTAAGTCCAAAAAATAGTGCCTGGGAATCGCATTAAAGGCCGATAAAATTGCTGGATCTTCAATTCCCATTTTCCCCAGCTCTTCTACCAAAAGTTTGCGTTTTCCTTTATGTCTAAATGTATCTTTTAAATGTTGATTCATTAAATTAACTCTTTGATAAAAATTTGAAAAATTGGCATTTTTCAGTGCATAAAAATAAGCTAAACTTTAAGGCGAAAAACAAGATAAGTTGATTATTTATAACTTTAGACCATTGAAAACTGCTATTTTTGTTGTCAACTATTAAGTTTAGTAAGTAGATGCAAATTTTAGTAAGCGGAGGAGCAGGTTTTATCGGATCAAATATGTGCGACGCGCTTTTAGCTCTTCATCATAAAGTCATTTGCTTAGATAATTTTTTAACCGGTAAAAAATCAAACTTATCTGAAGCATTAAACCATCCTAATTTTTCACTCATTGAGGGAGATATCAGGGATATGCAGACCTGTGAATTAGCGGTGAAGGATTGTGATCTCGTACTGCATTTAGCGGCTTTAGGCTCTGTTCCAAGATCAATCAACGATCCCATTACCACCAACGACATTAACATTAATGGATTTTTAAACATGCTCACTGCAACAAAAAATGCAGGAATAAAGCGTTTTGTCTTTGCTTCCAGTAGTTCCACGTATGGCGATTCTACCGCCCTGCCAAAAATTGAACATCAAATTGGTCGACCACTTTCTCCCTATGCTGTTACGAAATATGTTGGTGAATTGTATGCCGATGTTTTTGCAAAAAATTATGGAATAGAATACATTGGCTTGCGCTATTTTAATGTGTTTGGAAGACGACAAGACCCACAAGGTGCTTATGCCGCGGTTATTCCGAAATTTATAAGCCAACTATTGAATCATGAAGCACCAGTTATCAATGGTGATGGTTCCTTTTCGCGGGATTTTACCTATATCGATAATGTAGTGGAACTAAATATTCAAGCATTACTAACGCAGAACAAAAGCGCTATCAACCAAATCTATAATGTAGCCTGCGGTGAAGCGACCAGCTTAAATTCTTTGTTCACAATGCTCCGGGATGAAATGGGAATGCTAGACCAAGGCGTGAAGACCATTGAACCAATCTATGAAAAGATAAGAGTTGGGGATATCCCACATTCGCTTGCTTCCATAGAAAAAGCCAAGCAATTATTACATTATGCACCAGAAATTTCTGTAGAAGAAGGAATTAAAAGAACGGTTGCATGGTATGTAAAGGATAGCAAGAAGTAAGAAAAATACTATCTTTAAGGCATGCAAGAACAAAAATCTGCTTCCTTAACTAAAATAATTGGTGCTTCCTCTCTAGGTACCATGATTGAGTGGTACGATTTCTATATATTCGGGAGTCTTGCCACCGTTATTTCAACGAAATTTTTCCCACAAGACAATCCAACGGCTGCTTTTCTTAGCACCTTAGCCACATTCGCTGCAGGTTTTGTTGTTCGTCCTTTTGGAGCACTATTTTTTGGTCGACTTGGGGATTTAATCGGCCGAAAATACACCTTCATGGTCACTTTATTGCTCATGGGTGGTGCCACCTTTTTGATTGGGTGTATTCCTTCGTATGAATCCATTGGATTTCTTGCGCCAATCCTTGTTCTTGTATTGAGATTACTTCAAGGTTTAGCTTTAGGTGGCGAATACGGAGGCGCTGCGACCTATGTGGCAGAACATTCGCCATTAAATAAAAGAGGTTTTATGACTTCTTGGATCCAAACCACTGCAACAATTGGTTTATTTGTTTCGCTTCTCGTGATCATGGGAACAAGAAGTATCTTATCAACAGAAGAATTTAACGATTGGGGTTGGCGCGTGCCATTTTGGGTTTCTATCTTCCTCGTGATACTTTCGTACTTCATTCGTAAAAAAATGGATGAATCGCCTGTTTTTCTGAAAGCAAAAGCGGCAGGAAAAACCGCCAAAAACCCCATTAAAGAAAGTTTTGGAAAAAAACAGAATTTTAAGTTTGTGTTATTGGCTTTGTTTGGCGCTACGATGGGACAAGGTGTAATTTGGTATACCGGACAATTCTATGCCATGAGCTTCATGGAAAAAACAATGAATATTGACAAAGAACAAGTCGATAGTTTACTATTTATTGCGCTTCTTTGTGGCACACCTTTCTTTATCTTATTTGGTTGGTTAAGCGACAAAATTGGACGGAAATGGATCATGATGGCAGGCATGTTACTCGCTATTTTGGCGTATCGCCCGATATATGAATCCATGTATCAAACGACAAATCCAAAGAATAAAACAGAGGTTCTGGCAAAAACACAGGGGACATACGTAAATAAAGGGCAGACAAACAATTCAATTTATGTAAGCACAAAGCACTACGCCGATGGAACCATTCAAACCGCTACAACAAAAATAAAATTGTCCGAAGGAAAGCCTGTGGTCAAAAATGGGAAAATTCAATCCGAGATAAAAAACAGTATCCATATTAACGATCACGATAAATACTGGTTGATCTTCTTAGTTTTTATCCAAGTGATTTTTGTTACGATGGTTTATGGTCCAATTGCAGCTTTTTTAGTGGAATTATTCCCAACAAAAATCAGATACACCTCTATGAGCTTGCCGTACCACATTGGAAATGGTGTATTTGGAGGATTATTACCCGCGGTTGCCACCTATTTAGTGACCAATGCCAAAGAGACCGGACACCCTCAATGGTATTTACAAGGATTATGGTATCCCATTGGAGTTGCTTCGGTGTGCCTGATTATTGGCATCATTTACATACGTTCAACATCAAAAAATTTAGACGAATAACATGAATAAAATAAAACGAATCTTAGGTATAGCCTGGCTTTTTATGGCTGTGATAGTTGCTTATTACGGCATTGCAGCGCTCGGGATTCCGAAATTTACAAGTGGAAAACAAGAAGACTTTGTTTTTGCAAGTATTATTTGTTTTGTGTTGCTTCCAATTGTGGTAATTGGACTCTTGATATTTGCAAAATACTCCCTTCAAGGCGAATACGACGACGATAAAAACTAGTGCTTAGTTAATCGTGATCCCAACGGGACAATGATCTGAACCAAAAATATCATTGTAAATTTCAGTGGCAGAAATACGATTGAGGAAAGCTTCCGAAGCGAGAAAATAATCGATTCTCCAGCCTACATTTTTTTCACGAGCTCCAGCGCGGTAACTCCACCAGGAGTACTTAGCTTTTTCAGGATGAGCGTTACGAAAGGTGTCCACCAATCCAGCTTCAACAAATCGATTCAATCCATCAATTTCTTCCTGCATATAACCTGCAGCCTTATTATAATTTTCCTTCGGACGAGCTAAATCAATCGCTTGGTGCGCAACGTTTAAGTCACCACAGATAACAACAGGTTTCGTTTCTTCACATTTTTTTAGATAAGCCAAGAAATCAGCATCCCATTGTTGACGATAAGGCAATCTTGCTAATTCACTTCCTGAATTTGGGACATACACACATACTAAAAAGAAATCATCAAACTCAGCTTTCACAATTCTCCCCTCGTGATCGTGCTCATCAATACCCATGTCATATTGAATTGATAAAGGCGCTTTTTTACTTAAAATCGCTGTCCCTGAATATCCTTTTTTATCTGCTGCATTCGCAAACACATGATATCCTGACAAACCTTCGACAGCTATTGCCACTTGCTCAGCATCCGCTTTTGTTTCTTGTAAACAAATAACATCAGGAGAAATGGCTTGCATATCCTGAATAAAATTTTTCGATACTATGGCTCGAATTCCATTCACATTAAACGATATAATTTTCATACTTTAAAATTTTGCTTGTAAAAATAGAGTGCCTATTACTGAGTTTAGACCTGCTTTATTATGTAATAGTTTCGCCTCAGAACCTAAGCTAAAGGATTCATTCAATTTATATTTAATTCCCATACTTGACCCAATAAAATGAAAGCCGTGGTTGCCATAGAATTGATTAATCATAATTTCTGAAACATCTCTAAAATACTCCAATCTTGCATTTACAGAAAATGAAGGCAGAATATCATACGCTAAAATTGAATTAATTTGCCACCATTGTGTTAATTTATTATCTAACACTTGCAAGCCAAGATAGCCACAACTTTGAAATTTTAGCTTACCCCAAGAACGTTCCACATTCACTTCGTTAAATAATCGCCAGGTCTCTGACTTGTCTAACTTCGTCTGTTCATTTCCTAAATAAAGTGACCAATTAAGAATTAACTTCTTGGGTGTCCAATGTAGCAATGACCCAAATGCAGGAAGGTAATTTTTTGATGGCAAATGCTGGTATCCATTAACGAGATAAGCGGACCATGAGAGTTTATCGCTTACTTTAAAATTAGCCCTTAATCCTGACAAATAATAAGGCGTATATTCTGCTGAAAGACTTCGGGTATACATCAACTGCTGACCAGAAATAGCGGTTTCTTGTGTGTAGGGTGAGGAAAAAATACCTACATCCAATTGCTTGAATTTTTTTCCGTGCATGTTTTTACCAAGATACGTTTCAAAAATCCATCGAGTACCTTTACTTTCATTCGCGTAATTAGCATCCATATATGTTCCAAAAGCTGGGGTGAATTGTAAATAGTAATCTTTCTTAAAGAACCCTAAACTCAGGTATGCAAAATTTACAGACAACTTATTGTACTGATTTGACGAAACAAACAAGGAATTACTATTGACCGATGGGTTTCGAAAGTCTTTCGCATAGTAAAGATCCAAATAACCAGATATTGCGACACTATCCAGCTTTTTTTGGCTTAAGGAATAAGTAGAGCTTAAGAGACAAAGCGCAAAGAAAAGATAGACCTTCTGCATTAGCTATTGTTAATTTTTATCAATTAATTTTCCTTTACCATACTCGTTCTTACTAATCGCGGTTGGCAATCCATAGTACCAAATATCACCAATGCCATTGATTTCCACTTTTAATTTACAATTGTGAGTATTTATTTTTTGAATGGTGGATGAACTCGAAATGAAATTAATTGAATCTCTCACTTGAAGATCTCGTGCCTCCACAAAACCATTTCCCAATAATTGATAATTGGCGGTATTCGTTTTTCCACGAAGCACCAAATCGCCCCATCCATTTGTGAGATCGGTTCGAATATCCAAGGCATTTACCAACAAATTCATCGAGCCACCGCCATCACGAAGCGTTACCGTTAGGTAATTGACATTCAAAGTATCAGCACAGCTTAATGTTTCTGTTCCTTCGAATAGAATATTGACAAGAGACGTGAAGTGAATTTCAACCTCCACCACTTCATACTTTCTGAAAAAATTACATTTATTGTTGTTGCTAATCGAAACTAGGCCGTCTTCCCCTTGAACATTTATAAATCCAATTAAATTCTCTCCGCCCTTAATGACAATTTTATTGGTAGAATCTTGAATTAGTTTATACGAAATATGTTCTTTCAAAAATAAGCGATTAAAATCACCGAGTTGAATTTCTTTCACTGCAAACGAGCCTGATTTTTTCCAACAAGGTCGTTCACTCGGTTTTCTACACGAAATCAAAACCAATAGCAGTAAGAAGGGCCAAACAGACCTTTTTATTTTTTCCATGTTTTAAACGTATAACCAAGTCCAAATTCAAAATAATCTGCCCGTGCAAAATGCGTTTTAAGACTAAAATTAGCCATTAAACCATTCCGAAATTGATAGCGACAGCCAATTCGATGATACAAAAAATCTTCTGGTTTGTATTTATCACGAAGATACGTCCCCATTCCGAAAACAAAATGAAATTTATCGAAAGGAACCAAATAGGCCGCATACAAACCAACTTGAATAATCGACAATTGTGTTTTCTGGGTATACGGCAAATAAGCCATAATTGCTTGCTTCGAAATGATGTCAAGATCTACTTCCATCCCTGCTTTATGATTAAAAAATCGTCGTGCAGCGATATTAATTGCATAAATCGGATACTTTTTCCCACCAATTGGCATCACTTCTTTCATGGAATAAATTCCCATTGCACTGAGCTCTATCCGTTTTTGGAATTTCATTTCTATTGGCTCAATGGGCTGGGCTTTGCGAAAAGCATAGGCATATCCAAGCGAAAGATAAGGCATGTTGATCCCATAATTTGGCACCTTAAAGGCCCCGTTACTAAAATGCGTGATATCTAGGCCCAAAACGATTGAATGATTCTTAAATCGGTACGTACTTTTTACCGCAAAATTCATCATTGCATTAAAGTGTGTGCTTACCGCTACATTTTTAGGATTGCTAATTGGATCATAAATTTTATTGGTGTATCCAAGGCCACAACCTAAGCGAAACGCCATTTCATAGTTTTTATACTTCACCAATGGTAATTCTGAAAACCCGTAAAGTCCGACGTAATTACCGAGTAGCTCCTTATTACCAACAGAACCGATAAACAGCGTCGTTCCTACTGTCGGATATCGATATTTTACATGCCATGCTTTCTTTCCATTTGTATGGATGAAATAGGTAAACTCAAGCGCTTTTGCCGTTTCTTTCGGTAAATGAGCCATGACGCCTCGATGCGCTGCTAAAAAACCTATTTTTGACCTAAACTCAAATCCAGCATCATTCGTTTGTCCAATCAGTTGATTGGTAATGAAAAAGAATAAAAAAGAAAAGAAAATCTTTCTCATGGTAGACAAAGTTAATCAATGAATTTAGATAATTTTGTAAAATATGGATGCTAGACTTAAAGCTTTTGAGCGATTGCTAATTATCATGGATGAACTTCGGGAGAAATGCCCTTGGGATCAAAAGCAAACCTTTGAATCACTTCGAAATTTAACCATTGAAGAAACGTATGAATTAGCAGATGCTATTACAACAGGAAATCTGAATGAAATCAAAGGTGAAATTGGCGACCTATTTCTACACCTGGTTTTTTACTGTAAACTTGGAAACGAAGCCGGAGCATTTGATGTTACCTCCGTATTGGATGCCATTTGTGAGAAATTGATCCATCGACATCCGCACATTTACAGCGACACAATCGTTCAAGACGAGGACGAAGTGAAGGCAAATTGGGAAAAATTAAAATTAAAAGAAGGTCGGAAATCTGTTTTGGAGGGCGTCCCATCCTCGCTCCCATCCCTTGTTAAAGCCACAAGAATTCAGGAAAAAGTAAAGGGAATTGGTTTTGAATGGTCTGACAAAAAAGACGTTTGGAAAAAAGTGCAAGAAGAACTGGAAGAATTGCAAGCTGAAGTAAGCCTAGATTCTGACGAAAAAGAAGCCGAATTTGGTGATGTCTTATTTTCCTTGGTTAATTATGCCCGATATATCGGTGTTTCACCAGAAAGCGCCTTAGCAAAAACCAATGCCAAATTCATTAATCGCTTTCAATTAATGGAAAAATTCATTCATGAAGACCAACAAAATATCCAAGATATGAACCTCTCTGAGATGGATCTTTATTGGGAAAAAGCCAAAATTTCAATTCAAACTAAATCACAATTATGACTTATCAATTCATTCATACCGCTATTTTAATTGCTTTCATTATTATCGTCAAGTTATTTGCAGGCAAAGCTGTTAATCGCATATTAGTTCGCTTAGACAATGATTTAAAGCGTAAGAAAATCACGATGCGCATCATCAATTTGTTTTCATTAATCTTTATGATAATCGGATTAGCAGCAATCTGGAACATTGATCGTTCTCAATTAATGGTGTTTATCACCTCGTTAATTACCGTGCTTGGCATCGCTTTCTTTGCGCAATGGTCGATTTTAGCAAACATCACCTCGAGTTTAATTTTATTCTTTAATCACCCCGTAAAAATTGGTCAACGGATTTGTGTTTTAGATAAAGAATATGAAATTGAAGGGAAATTAATCGATATCTCCTTCTACTTTCTTTATATAAAAACAGATGCAGACGAGTTAGTTACCATACCGACTTCTGTCGCTTTGCAAAAAACCATGGTAATCAAAGGTTAATCCCGGGTATTGAATTCTAAAATCGTAACAGGTATCACCATCATGCGCTAGTAATCTAATTCCGTCTTAAACTTAAAATAGGTTTTTCGAAATAGCGATACGAAAGCATAGAGACCAAAACAGTTGACGAAAATGTAATAAGCATAAAGATAATAAGCGATAAGGAAGTATCTATTTTAATATGATGTAACAAACAATATTGATACATCATGTGAATGGCAATTATATGAAATACATATAATCCATAACTTCGGACACCTAAATAATTCAGCAACTTGCTTTTTATCACTATTCCTGATTCAGCAGAAATAAACAAGCAAATAATGAGCGTAAATACCAATGCAATAATGGTGGGTTTAAATATGAAAGAAAACTCAGTAGGTTCAGGAATCAATTGATCGTGAAAAATAATCATCAAAATAAGACCTAACAAACAAAGCTTTAAATTCCACTTCCCGATTTTTTGAAGCACTGAACTTAGCTTGATATTGTTAAAAACAAAGACATAGGCCAATATACCGCCGCATGAAAAATAGTCTAAATTCGTAAAAAGATCATTTGTTCTAATTATCAAAAGGTTGGAATAATAACTTTCATATCCCCGTGAAATCCAAGCGATGATGACACTTAAAATCAACATTCTAAAAACATTTTTTGATGATAGAAAAAAGAACAATAAGCCCCAAACAATATAAAAATGTTCCTCAATACATAGCGACCAAAACACGGAAAGCGGTGTAGTTTTGGGAAATTGATCCATGATTATCATTTTATAATTTTCTAAAAAAGTAAATGAAAATCTCCAGTCAAAATCATATCCTCCCCCAACCATATGAAGGCCCAAATCTTGTTTTAAGTCAAATGGCAACATAAATGCAACAAGTACCATCAGGAAGAACAAGGGCCAAATCCGGAATGCTCTTCTTTTATAGAAATTCAATAAATCAATCCGATTTGAATTGGCTTTTTCCAAAAAAAGTAAATAGGATATTAAAAATCCACTCAAGACAAAGAAAAAAGATACTCCAATACCTCCCCCAGATTTTATCAATGAAAAATTCGGGAACTTAGCATCTAAAGGGATATGGAGTAAATAGACTTTTAGGAATGCAAAAAAACGAAGTGCGTCTATGGACTGAAAATGTTCTCTTTTTATCATGACATCTTTAGAGTAATATGTTAATTAAAAGAGCATTCAAACTAAATAATAAAATTGACTTATCTTAATTATACTACAATGTTATTACATAACCCCAAAGGGGTTAACTATTTTTAACGCTGGATGTAATCCAGCGAAAAAAAAAACATCAAACATGTTCCCTTTTTGGCATGTATTTTTAGTTAAAATCATGACAAAAAGATTTTGTGGTGTGAAAGCGATCACACAAATTCAAAATTAAAGAAATAAATCAACTTTATTAATCCCTTAGCTTAAAGTGTAGATTCGCTTCATTCGCGATGTATTCTCCGATTGCTAAACAGGCCGTAGCAGCTGGAGACGGCGCATTTAATACATGAATAGAATTCCCATGATATTCAATTCTAAAATCGTCACGGGTATCGCCATCTTGCGCTAGTAACAAAGCACGAACCCCTGCCCTCCCCGGTTTAAGATCTTCCATTGTCAAACTTGGAATCATGCGTTGAAGCGTTTTTAAAAACAACTTTTTGGAAAAGGCACGACGGTATTCATTTATGCCAAAGGCCATGTTATTAAAAAACAATTTCCAAGTCCCCTTGTACGTTAATGCATCCCAAGTATCCCGAAAGGAAAAATCCGTTTTTCCATAGCCTTCCCGTTTAAACGTAAACACAGCATTTGGTCCACATTCAATATCACCATTCGTCATTCTCGTAAAATGCACACCTAGAAAAGGAAAATCAGGGTTTGGTACTGGATAAATTAAATTTTTCACCTTATGGCTAGCTTCATGCGTAAGTTCATAATAGTCACCTCTAAATCCAACCACTTGTTCTTTTAGTTGAACGCCGTCTTTTCTAGCCAAACGATCTGCTTGAAGTCCTGCGCAAAACACCAAATAAACCGCTTCAAATTGACCTTTATTGGTATGTAATGTGCTTCCCTTTTCATTTTTTGTAATCGATTGCACCTCGTGTCCAAGAAAAACGCCACTCAAGGGATTTATAGCCAGGGCCAGATCTACCATTTTTTGGGTAGCCGCTCGAAAATCAATAATACCAGTACAAGGAACCCAAAGTCCACCAATTGATTCAACAAAAGGCTCAATTTCCTTCACTTCAGCTGCGCTTATTTTTTTTAATCCCTCAATTTTATTTTCAAGACCCGTTTGATACACGCGTTCCATGTTAGCGAGCTCACTTTCATGCGTTGCAACGACAACCTTACCACAAACATCGTGAGCGATGCCGTGTTCCTTGGCAAATTCCACCAATTCCTTTCTTCCTTCGATGCAGTTTTTCGCTTTTAATGAGCCCGGCTTGTAATACAAACCAGAGTGAAGTACCCCAGAGTTGTGGCCCGTTTGATGATCAGCAAGAATTTCCTCCTTTTCAAATAGCGCAATTAAGAGCGTAGGATTTTGTTTTTGCACTTTATAAAAAGTGGCAGCGCCGACGATCCCTCCACCAATAATTGCTATATCAAATTTCATTTTGAAAGTTTAGACAAAAGTACACACGATCAGAGAATTGAGACACGGAAATCAAAAATTTTATGAGAAGACGTAAAAAGTAAATCGTGGAACCTTTCATATCTTTTTG
>JBILCD010000073.1:0-10784 GCA_044353285.1 Crocinitomicaceae bacterium
CCAAACATCTGCCATGAAATCGGTATTTTCCAAGCGCAGTGTACCTGTTTTTTGAGTCAGGTCTATATTTTCGATACTTAACACGTACTTAGCATTTTCCTGAAAGGATTTTTGTTGGCTAAGAAGAAAAGATCGTTCGTACTTATTTCCGACTAACACTTTTACTACTTGGTTTTGCTGTTTAAATGTTCCCAATAAAATTTGCTCCATGTAGTCAATGGATAATTTTTGAGTTGAATTAGATAGCATTACCCCGTCTAAATTATAGACTTCTAGCACAACCTGAACAGCACTTTCATTGCTTTTTGGATCATCTGACTTTAAGAACAATTGAACATTCCCATTTGAGTCCGTCTTTTTCAATATCGCAACTTGCCTGTAATCATCACGGACGGCATAATGCAGCGCTTTCCAATTACCATAATAGTCGATACTCGACCAAGTTGGTGCGGGCCAGCAATCATTCAATTGCCAGTAAAGCGTTCCCATGCATCTTGGCGCGTCTAATCGATGACCATTGATGGCTGTAGAAACTGCATGCGCTTGGGTGAGTTGAGCTAAATAAACAAATTCCTCAAATGATTTAGGTTCACCAAATAGATGTGTAGTGTGTTTAAGAATCATACCATTACCGACATAACTCTTCTGGTGATGTTTCATGACGTTGGAATTTAAATCCCAATCTTTGGGATCTGAAAAAGAGGACAAGGTTGAATATTCCGGGAAACTTTGAAATCCATATTCGGCATTAAATCGCCCAATTTTTGTTGCAAAATTAGACATTGGATCAGTGCCGTGCCAGACTCCCCAATAGTGTTGTGAGCCATGATTATACAATTCATCTTTCCCCCAATTACTGAGTGGTGAAGTATGAATATAGGAAGTGCTTGTCCATGCAGAAACTACCTTATTGGCAAGTGTATGAAACAACTCTGTGTAAGCTTTTTCAATCACTTTTTGCGATTTATCACTCAAAGAATATTGTAGTTGGAAGCCCCAATTCTTCCACGCCACATCCACTTCGTTGTTTCCATTGATTAGAATGACACTAGGGTGCGCGGTAATTCGTGGGATTTGATAGTTCAATTCAGTTTCTACATTATTTAAAAAGTCACTGTCTCCTGGATACATAGCACAAGCGAACATTAAATCTTGCCACACCAACAAGCCTTTTTTATCGCAGGTTTCATAAAAAACATCACCGGGATAATATCCGCCACCCCAAACACGTACCATATTGAAGTTAGCCGCAATCATTTGATCAATCATATTTTCAATTTCAAGATCTTTTACGGCAGCAGGAAAAACGGATTGAGGAATGTAATTGGCGCCTTTACAAAAAATAGGAACATCATTTACTTGAAATTCATAGGACGTCCCCCATTCGTCTTTTGTCTGTACTAATTGAGCTGTACGCACCCCAAAGTCAATAATAAGTTGGTCGAGCACCTCGCCCTTTGAATTTAACAAGCGCAGCGTATCCGTGTATAAATTAGGCTCTCCAAAACCAATCGGCCACCACAATTTTGGATTTTCTAATTGAAAATCAAATTGGAAACGATTCGTAGGAAGCGAGTCCATAATCAATGGATGCACTCCAAACAATGCCGAAGAAATCGCTCCTCCGTTCATAGGAACTTTAGTATCCAGCACATACAATAAAGTGGCCACATTACTCGATTGATATAAGGTATTCACCACACAATGCTGAATGGAATTGGTTCCATCCGTAATTAGTTGAACTGGGTTTGAAAAACCAATGGTATTCATTCTCAATGACCAATCCCAGCCAAACTGAAATTGAGGTTTTCGAGTTAAGGGCGCAGCCTTAATTTTGGCAGGGTCATTTGGCGCTGGGTAGTGAAAACTTTCATTTTCGTAGCGAGATTTGTGGTATAACGTCGGTGGCGTAATTGTCACATAAACAGTATTGTAACCCGATTTCGCTAGATCTTTGATCTCAAAATCATACGGATGAAAAAAATTAGTTGTTTGTCTAAGAAAAGTCTCATTGATAGTAAGTTCTCCATACGTATCAATATTCGGAAAATTCAAAACCAAACTTTCTGCACTCAGTTCCTTATCTGTAAGGTAAAATGTACTTCTAAACTTCCATTCGTGCTCCTCAATCCACTGATACAGTTTCTCATTATCTCCAAAAAAAGGATCTGGTAATTCCCCAAGTTCGATTAATTTTTCTTGAATACTCCCGGCTTTACCAAAAGCTAACCATTCTTTTTTTATGGGATGATAAAACTCCCAAGTAAGTTCCTGCTGAGCATAAAAATTTACTAAAAAAATGTGGAATAATACCAATAAATTACCTTTCAATAAATTCATGTTCTGCAAAAAAAATAAAAAGAAACCAATAATGATTAAAAAATATTGACCACAAAATAAAAATATCATTAAATAAAACATTTTACTGAAAACAAATTAATTAAATATCAATTTATATTTATATTTGTTTTGAGATAGATATTGATTTTTATTTCGACGGGTTCCGAAAAGTCTTCTAGAGTAGGAAAAAAGTTAAAAAAAATAAAATGAAAAGAAAAATAATGTATGTTTCTGTATTAATTGCTGGTTTTTCTCTTGGTTTAAATAGTTGTGGAGGATCAAAAGCAGATGATAAAGCGTCAGTTACAACACCTACAACTAGTGGATCTAGCGCTGAAGATGATGAAACTAGTGAAAATACTGGTTCTGTTGCAAATACGGGTTCTGGTGAGTTGAATGTAGAATCGCTAACAACAGCGCAAGATGCATCAAATAAGTACAAAGAAATGATTGCAGAATATGCTGAAATAGTTAAAACTGGAACAGCTGAAGAAAAAGCTGCTTTTAAAGAAAAAATGACGGAACTAGAAAGTTATGCCAAGGAAAAATTCACAAGCTTAGAATTAAAGGCTATGCTTTCCTTGACAAAGCTAGCAGTTCAATTAGAAGCTGGAAAGATGGTTGACCTAGACGCTGCATTCAAAGTATATGGTAATGTATTAGGGGAATCAATGAAGCTTCTAAACTCTAATGAAGACATGAAAGAAGCAATAGGTGATGCTACAGAAAAAGCAGATAAAGCAATGAAAGGTGCAAAAAAAGATGTTGAAAAAGCTATGAAAGGTGCAGGGAAAGATGCTGAAAAATTAATGCAAGACGCATATGATGCTTATAAATATTAATTTTGATTAGATAACTTTTAGTTAACTTATTTAAAAAAATGCGTAAGCTTAATTTGTTTACGCATTTTTTTTAAATTGATATTTTTTCAAAAGATAACTTGTCGGAGTGTCAAAACATACAAAAATACTTGAACCTTTATTTGATATCTTTACCCCTAATTCACTAATTTGGACATTTTCTAATTGCATTTAGATATCGCTTTTAAAAGATCTGTCCTGTTATATTGAGCTTAAAACAATAAAAAGTTTAGAGAAATAATAAATTATTTATAATATAAAATTAATGAATCAAACATCTATAAAAAAACTGAAGGTCTTCTGCTTCTTAGTGCTTCTTATAATACCAAAATACTCTCTTGAGCAGGTATTAGAGAATAAAAGTTGTGATTTAGCGGAAAAATATGAAGGGCAAAATAATTTTAATGCAGCATTAATTGAATGGTCGAAATGCCTTCAAAACAATCCATCATCTGAGGATCTTTTAATGTCAAGAGGAATTTGCTATATGAATCTAACTCTTTTTGATAAAGCGAAAACAGATTTTAATAAAATAATGAGTTTAAATCCAAAAAGTGAAAAAGCACGGTTTCATATTATATGGATTTCGATC
Source organism: Crocinitomicaceae bacterium (assembly GCA_044353285.1). Lineage (GTDB taxonomy): Bacteria > Bacteroidota > Bacteroidia > Flavobacteriales_D > Crocinitomicaceae > UBA952. The sequence continues at coordinate 3,793 of JBILCD010000073.1, forward strand.
GTTAGCGGAAAACCAGATGAAGCGTTGACTTTAATTGATAAATCTAGTCCAGAAATGATTAATTCCGTTTCTTTCAAGCTTTTAAAAGCTACTGCCCATAAAGCAATAGGGAATTTTACAGAAGCGATAGAAAGCTATTCCTCATATTTAGAAATTGATTCTCTGAATCAAGAAATGCTTGCAGAGCGCGGTGAATGTTATTTGTTTATTGAAGAATATATAAAAGCAATAAACGATTTCACAAAAGCGATTAAACTTACTCCAAATGAATCTAATTATTATACCTTAAGAGCTATTTGCAAAAAAGAAATAAATGAGAAAAATTCTGCAATGTTAGATTTTAACAAGGCTATTCAGTTAAATGTTAAAAATGATCAAGCATTTTTAGAGAGAGGCAGGCTGAAATTTACGCTTGGTGATGAGAGAGGCGCTATTTCTGATTATGATAAAGCGATAGTACTTAATGCTACTAATTCGACAAGTTTTTACTTTCGAGCTATATCAAAAAGCAGAATAGGTGATCATAATGGAGCATTAATCGATATTAATAAATGTATTTCTCTTGAAGCAAAGATGGGTGACGCATACTACATTCGCGGTTTCATTAAGTTAGAATTAAATAATGTAAATGGAGCTTGCACAGATTTTAGTAAAGCTGGTGAGTTAGGGATTATGGATGCCTATGATGCTATTAAAGAAAATTGTAATTGAAATTATTTGAAGAAAATAGATAAATTAAAGCCATTTCTTTTTAAAGAGAATTTTTACTTGAAGTAAAAATCTTACCAATTTCGATCGAAACCAGCATCCACCATTTTGTCTTCAGAGGCTGTTTTCAGCGCATAATTGAATCCTGCGTAAACCGAATAAGCACCATAATTTCCTTTTTTATCAATGGCAATAAATCCACATTGTAAATTACTCAGGTCACTGTGTTTTTTTATAATACGATTTACCACTTCTTTACAAGCGTCTGCAGGCGAATAGCCATGGCGCATTAATTCTACCACCATACTACTTCCGGCAACACGAATGATGGCCTCTCCTAATCCTGTTGAGGTAGCAGCACCAATTTCATTATCGACAAATAAACCTGCGCCAATTATGGGCGAATCCCCTACCCGACCATGCATTTTATAAGCCCAGCCGCTGGTCGTACAAGCACCGCTCAAATCACCATTGGAATCCATAGCAATCATACCAATTGTATCATGATTTTCGTGATTAATAATCGGCTTTTTAAAAATCTCTTTATTTTCTTTCTTCCATTCTTTCCAATCTTTTTTTACTTCAGCAATTGGCATTTTAGCTTTTTCAAAACCATTTTCACTTGCGAATTTTTCTGCCCCTTCACCCACAAGCATCACATGCTGTGTCGTTTCCATGATTGCTCTTGCTACGGATATCGGATGTGCAATACCTTCCATAAAAGCTACCGCACCGCAACGAGATTTTTCATCCATGATACAAGCATCCAGTGTAACATGTCCATCCCTATCAGGACGTCCACCTATGCCAACACTTCTATTAGCTAAATCAGCTTCTGTAATGCGAACTCCTTTTTCAACAGCGTCAAGTGCTTTTCCACCTTTAGCAAGTACTTCCCATGCTGCACGATTCGCTTCTAATCCATGAATCCAAGTCGACAAAACGATTGGACCAGCAGCCACACCTTCAAATGAAGAAGCCAAAACGGTAGCTCCTTTTAAAGGTTGAAGCATAGCAATCGCTCCCAAACCTAAACCCGCTTTAAAAAACGACCTTCTTTTCATTTCGTATTTTTTTTACTTTCTTTTTTTTTAATTTCCTCTGCCAACCAATTTTGGAACTCCTTTGCATTTTTCATATGCTCAGCGCCTTCAACCGTGAAGTTGTGACAATGCGAATAATCTGGCTTTGCACACATGTATATATAATCGACTTTGGAACGATTTAAAACAGCATCCACCACCTTTTTAGAGGGGAAGCAAATAGGTCCCGGCGGCAGGCCGTCGATTTTGTAAGTATTATAAGCGCAATCAATATCTCTGTGAACATTCAACAAACGTTGAACACCTTTTAATTGATCACCCCAGCAAAACTTAAAAGTGGGATCTGACTGCATCCGGATTCCCTTAGTAAGTCGATTTAAATACAAACCTGCAATTATCGGCCACTCCTCCGAAACAATGGATTGCTCACAGTAGACTATACTTGCCAATGTTACCACCTCACTGGGGGAATTTAAACCGATATTTTTCATTTTCACCTTTCGTTCTACTGTCCAAAAGTCATTAAACTCCCGCGCCATGCGTTCCAAAAATTGCTTTTCGTCGGTATCATAATAGAACTTATACGTATTTGGAATAAACATCGCAGGAAATTCTTCTGCTGTAAACCCATATTTCGATAACGTTTGGGGGTTTGTTAGCAAAGCGATCAATTTAGTACTATCAATAAGTAAATGCTTCGATACTTTGTTTGCTAGATCGCTAATTGTAAAACAATTATTAAAATTTAATTCAACTTCTATTTCAGCTATTCCATTCCCTTTTTTATTGCGCTTAAATCCATTTAGCAGGGCTCGATAAGAAGTGAAAGCTTGTATTCTATACTTTCCTAATGGAATTTCTATGGGTCCCATTCCTTTATAATTTCCGACAGATATAAAAGCAGCTTGATCATTAATAATTCCCTTATCTTTTAATTCTTTTGCCAAACGAATTAAATTAGTTTTTTCTTTCACATAAAAAACCTTGCTCTGAGAATTAATCGAAGTTTTATTTCCAGATAAATAGACTAATAGATACGGATATAAAAAAACCAATCCTGCTGCTAAGGCAACAAGACCAAAAACAACTAACTTTCTTTTATTAGACATAACTGATAACATATTTCATCTATTCGTTCACCTTTAAATCGATACCAACTTTTTCTGAGCCCTACCTTTTCAAAACCCAAGCCTTCAAACAAGCTAATGCTAGGTATATTATCAGCATGGATAAAACATTGCAAATTGGCTAAATCTAGTATATTTTCAGAATAATTGATTAATAATGTCAATGCTTGTTTTGCATAACCTAACATTCGATGCTCCTTGTCGGCAATTAAAATTCCGACCGTTGCAAAACCGTGTTTGAAATTAACATCATATAGATCAATGGCACCAATAGCCTGATTAGTTTCTTGAATACAAATGATTAAGCGTAACTGTCCAGAAGTTCTAATTGAGGCATATTGTTCAATAAGATTGTGGATAGCATGCATAGAAAAAGGAACTTCGGTATTGGCAATTCGCCAATGATTCGCATCATTTTCCCACAAAAAAAGCGACGTTGCATCTGAACTTTCAACTGCCCTTAAAAATAAATCATCTCCTTTTAACATGTTGCAGATTACGCTTAGTTAGAAAAAATACATTCTATCAATAGAATAAAATACATTTTTCCTTTTTTTTTTATAGCCAAATATAGTTTGAATAGTTTTAAACTTAGAATAAAATATTGAAATTTCTGAAACAGAAGAAAAGAAAAGACCTATGAATTTTTGACATTATGGGCAATAATAAATACGTTCCGAATGAACTATATAATTACTATTTCAATGTAATTTGAAGGATAAAAAAATCAGATAGTGGCCTGCCCGTTAAAAATCAAATTCGCAGGGCCAGAGAGGACAATGTCGTGATAAGCACCCTTTTCGCCTCGTTTAAAGCTCACCGATAACTCACCTCCTTTAACAAGAACTTTCACGTTATTGCCTGTATTATTTGAGCAAAAATCATGAATAATAGCAGCGGCCGTTGCACCAGTTCCACATGAATTCGTTTCGTCCTCGACACCTCGTTCATAGGTAGCGATTTTTATTTCATTTGATGATAAAACGTGAACTAGATTTACATTTATCCCCTCTTGACAGAAAGAATCACTGTATCGTATTTCACGACCATGCTTTAAGACATTTTCAGTTGATAAATCCTCAGAAAATTTAACATAGTGTGGCGAACCAGTATTTAATACAAAATCACCTAAAATCCGATCAATGCCGCTCACATCACTCATTTCAATAAAAATAAGATCGTTAAGGACATGCGCCTTGTGGACTCCATCGATTGCATTAAAAATAGTAGTTCCAGTATGAACACCTAGGTTTAGGGTAAATAATACAGCGCAACGAGAACCATTGCCACAAAAACTTTTAGATCCATCTGAATTATAATAATCCATGTAAAAATCACTTGAATCCGATGGATTTATTAAAATTAAGCCATCAGCGCCAATGCCTAGCTTTCGATTACATAATTTTTTAACTTCATTAGCAGACAGGTAATCATACCGGCCATCCAAATTATCGATAACGATAAAATCGTTACCTGTCCCTTCATATTTAGCAAATTCAATCGTTTTCATAAGCAGATTGCAAAGGTAAGAAAATGATTTATTGATTCTTTAAATTTAATAAATCGTGAGTGGGTAACTTAGGAAAATGATGAAAAGTTATAATTAATCCTTTTATTAATGCAGAATTATTGTTATGTTTGATAAAAAATTAAATAAAATGGAATTTGAAGCGTCAAGATTATCAGATGGTAATAAATTGTTTCCAGCAAGAGTTATTATTGAACCAATAGGTATAACCCTAAAAATTCCAGGTCTTTTTGGCGGAAAAGAAAAAACTATTCCCTTTCACTTGATATCTTCCGTAAAGTTAAAAACTCCTTTTATTGGATATTCAACCATCATCATCTACTCCGTTGGCTGGGACATTATTACAGCTTCCGGCTTTACAGCTGCTGATGTCACAGCAATAAAAAAACAAATTGAAATAGGCCAGGAAAATTATAAAAAACAAAGAGCTGCTAATAGCATAACATCCCCTAATTTTGCAGAAAACAGCCAGTCAAATGCTGTTGAAAATAGTCAATCAAATTCAGTTGGTTCAAACCTTAATTCTAAAACCAATTTAAGCAAATGGCAAAAAGAGTTAACCCAACTTTCAGAATTAACTGATGATGATATAATTACGGAAAAAGATTTCAAGTCCCAAAAATCAATACTCCTTTTTAAGCTATCTCAAGATAGTTCCTTGGTCATGACTGATGCCTTAAGAATGCTCAAAGAATTAGAGGAAGATGACGTTATTACAGAATTTGAGTTTAATGAGACAAAACAAAACTTAATGAAGCCTAAATCTTCAGAAAGCACGATGAACACCCCAATAATTGAAACGATAAGACCTCAAGTTACTCAAGAAGAACCTTCCAATAGCGATAATAGTTCTTCAATACAAAATAATACACCCCAAACTACAAATTCTGAATCTATGTACGACGAACAATTAGAAAAACTTATTGAGATGGCTCTTATGGATGGAGAATTGTCAGAAAAAGAACGAGAAATTCTATTTAAAAAGGCAACTGCAGCAGGAATTGACCATGATGAATTCGAAATGGTTTTGAGTGCACGACTATATGAAAAGCAACAAAAAAATAATAGCCAAGCTAATACAATACCGGTTATCCCTCAATCAAGCACGCCACCACCACCGGTACAGCCTATTCCCCAAGCGCAACAAAATGTAAATAGCAATAAAATGGGTGATCTTAGGAAATGTCCTGCTTGTAACGCCATTGTTCAATCGTACTCTGCAATTTGCGCTGATTGCGGGCATTCTTTTTCTAACATAAGTGCCGTATCATCTGTCACAAAACTTCATGAACAGCTAATGGCGGTTGAATCCGAAGAAAGAGAAAGAGAATCGAATGAGAAAAATCAAACAAGCCAAGGAAGTGGTTTTTTTAATAGTCTTACTAAACAAAATAACGATACATTGGCAAGCCATAAACTTGAAGAAACTATTTTGACACGGAAAGCAAGTATTATTCAATCCTTCCCAATTCCTAATTCTAAAGAAGACATTCTTGAGTTTTTGACAATGGCAGTGCCTGAATGCAAGAACAAACCAAATTTCGTAATGATGGCCACAGGTAAAGGAAAAATCTATAAAGCGTGGTATTCAAAGGCCGAACAAATTGTTATGAAAGCCAAATTTAGTTTGAAAGAAGATAAAAAAGCAATGGAAGAAATTTCATACTATGCGAATCAAATAAATATAAAAGTTAATTAAAAGACAATAAAAGTATGGGCCTATTCGGAAAAAAATCAGAAGGTGGAATGATGGATGTAATCCGTTGTGACGAACAAGAATACCTTGTTTGGAAATGGCGACCATCTGGCGAAGCAAATTCAACAAAAAAAGAAAATGCGATACGCTATGGTAGCAGCTTGCGTGTTAAGGATGGAGAAATGGCCGTTTTTGTTTACCAGCAAAAAGATGGCGCTTTACAGGATTATATTACTGGACCTTATGACCAAACTATTAAAACTGCCAATTTTCCGGTTTTATCGGGTATTGTTGGATTGGCATTTGGTGGCGCCTCCCCATTTCAGGCAGAAATATACTTCATCAATTTATCCGGTAATATTCAAGTTAGATTTGGTATTCCTTTCTTTGATGTTTTCGATCCGCGATTCTTAGACTTTGCAGTGCCAGTCGCTGCTCGTGGCACTATTACCTTTAATATCACTGATTATCAGAGCTTTATCAAGCTCAACCGATTAATTAATTTCGAATTAGATGATTTTAATCAACAAATCAAGGATGCTGTAACCAAGTATGTAAAAGGTGTAATTACCAATGCTCCAGCAGATAATAACATGCCTGTTTTGCAAATGGAACGAAAATTACTTGATATCAATGACTTAATCGCAGTAAAAATTAAAGAACGACTTGAGGCTGATTTCGGAGTTAATGTAAAAGGATTTGATTTAGCCTCTATAGAAGTTGATAAGGAAAGTGAAGGATATGCTGAATTAAGAAAAGTTACTGCGGAACAAACTACAAAAACAACGAGCGCTCAAACCGATATTGGCATTCAAAATCTTGCAGATATGCAGGCTATTAATGCTGCAAATATGAGCGAAACACTAAGAATTCAACGAGAAGAGGCACAA
>JBILCD010000230.1:0-3618 GCA_044353285.1 Crocinitomicaceae bacterium
AATCACCATCATTACCGGATTAAAGTGAGTACTTGAAAACAATAGATTTTCAGCAGCATTATCAACGACTTGAACCTTTTCGATAATCTGCTTTGTAACAACACCATTTTTTTCAACCATAAAAGGCCCACCGCCCGGAAAACCCTCATTCTTTACCATACCACAAACACGGATCGGTCTATTAATTAATGATAAAAATTGTTCAGGAGACTCATTTTTACTTAGCTCAGAATCGGTATATAAACCATACCGATTATTTATCTCAACTAATTTCTCAAAGGATGGATTATCATTTACTATTTTTAAAGCGGAACGAATTTCAGCTAGCAAACCAGCTAAAGCACTCCAAGCTAAAATTGAGATCGAAGATTTAGAAAAGTGCTGAATATTATCAATATTTTTTATGAAGATGATTGAACTATCAATAGATTGCAAATTTGGAAGCAAAGCACCATGGCCAGCTGGTCGACGAATAAAATTGCCCTTACTATCTTTTAAAGGTTCTTTGAGCGCATTAAAAACAAAAGCATCAGAGCTTTCATCTTGTTCGGAATATGAAACATCAAACTTCTTTTGAGTAACTATTTCGATTTTCTCAATCTCCAAGGCAATTGCCTTAACAAAATGTTTCTGAATCGTAAAATGAAAGGAAATCGAAGGTGCATTAATTAAGGTCGACTGCTCAATATGTTCTGCAATAGCACTTCTTACACCGTCAGCATACCGATGAAAAGGAAATAAGCCCTTTGGTAATTCGCCATAATTAAGCCCTTCTTTGTCCATTAAAAAGGATAATAAAAATCGCCAATCCACCTCCCCAGCAAAGATTCGTTGCTTTATTTCTTCTGAAAATAAATCAAAAAAAGCAAAATCGGGGATCTGACGAAACATCTTTTCAACAAGTAAACGGGACTTCTCCGAAGGTCTATATAAATAATCACGAACAAATTCGAACATTCTAGAACCCGATCCGGAGGCAGGAATAAAGACACAAACCTTATGACGCCCCTCTTCAAATATATTTTTATAGTCATTGAAATCAGCCATTGAAAACTTCAGAATACCTTCTCCAATTGTGCAAGGCTTAACGATCGTCAAATGCTGCGGCTCACCAAAAATTTTTTCCTGCTGAATTTTCAATAAATTGCTTTGGTTTAAGGTCATTTAAAAACGATTTCTTTACTTTGTATATGAATATTGGGTTCGAATTTATAAAATATAGCTTGATTGCGAAAGGAAGACACGGTATTCATTCTCCTTTTGTTTACAACTTATGTGATCAAGTGCTGCGAAAACCAATCAGCGAGGAAGTAAAATCGAGGCAAAATAGATTGTTTAAAACCTTAAAAAATGACGCCACCATTATCAATTTTGAAGAATTTGGCGCGGGTTCCAAACATTTAAAAAAGCAGCGCAGCGTAAAACAAATAGTTACTACCAATTCTACAAAAAATAAGTATGGGGATTTGTTATATCGCTTAATGGAAGCCTATAAACCTATGAATGTGTTAGAATTTGGCACCTCAATAGGCTGTGGAACTTTACAATTACATTGGGGTAATCCAGAAGCACAATTGATTAGCATAGAAGCTTGTAAGGAAACCTATGAATTCGCAAAAAAAACGATGGAGCAACATCAAATCAGCAATCAAGTTCAACTTATTAATAGCACTTTTAATGACTATTTAGAAGAAAAAGATCTTGAGAAATTTGACCTAGTGTTTATTGATGGGCATCATGATGGTAAATGTTTAATTGAATACCTCAAAAAACTTGAGAAACATACCCATAACGATACGATTTTCATCCTTGATGATATCCGCTGGAGTACGGATATGCTCAATGCCTGGAATACCTTAGTAAATGATGAGCAGTACCACCTGAGTATTGATTTCTTTAAAATGGGTCTATTAATTAGGCAAAGTAATAAACGCAAAGAACATTTCATATTGAGAAAATAAGCTCAATAGGCAGCGAAAAGAACATCTAACATTTCGGGCATTGCATTTATTGGTTGGGCGGCAAGGCTTCTATATTCCATATCGAGTCGTTCGCCCTCTTCTTTTGCTGAAGATTCAGTAAAAGCAAATGTTCCATTACCTTGGTTCGCATCATCTTGAATTGCCAACAACATATCATCCCCATAAGGCTCGGGCACAAACTTTTTGTCAGCATTAATAGTTTTAGGCAAATCTATCGTTGCAACTTGAGTTTTTTCCTCCTCCTTAAAAATAGGAATGGGAGCGTTATTTTTATTTTCTTTCGTATTATTTTTTGGGGCAATATCCTTTTTTTGTTTTGGGGTTTCAGCTAATTTGTTAGGTTCGTTGGAATTAAACCGTAAAAACAAAAAGGCAACAAGAAAAATTACACTTGCTGCTGCCAAATAAAATATCGGTCGTTTGTAGCGCTTGAATTGTAGTATAGGCGATACCTGCTTATTTTTCTCTGAATAGGTAGCATTAAAAAGCACATCTAATTTATCTTTTACAGCAGGATCTAAGTGAGTATTCTCTTCCTGATACAAATCCGAAGCAGTAAACATTTCCTTTAACACATTAAATTCAGCCTCATTAGAGCAATATTCGGACAATGCCAAGATTTCTTCAAAGGTTAATTCGTTAAAAAACTTTGATTTAATAATTGTTTCAAGTTCGAATGTCATGTTTTTTTGTATTTAGTTAATTTGTCAATTCTAGTTTAAATTCCTTTAATTTTTCCGCCAATTGTTTTGTCGCATAAAATAAGCGAGACTTAACAGTTCCCTCATTTATTTCTAGCACATCAGCTATTTCTTTTAAGGAAAATCCTTGAAGATGCCGTAAGGCGAAAACATCTCTATGCTTATCATCTAATTGTGCTATTCCCTCATCAAAGCCAGACATAAACAAGTTATTCTGCACCTCATCAAATACATTATCGTCACTTTTTACAGAATGATGATTCTCGACACCTAAGAAAGTGTTTTTTCGCACTTCTTTTCGCTTATATTCATTCTTGCACATATTACACGCTACAGAAAATAACCACGTTTTAAACGATCTTGTAACATCAAATGCATCAGGGTTAACGATTATTTTGGCGAAAATATCATGAACAAAATCTTCCGCTTTTTCACGATCACGCCACAGCATTTTATTAAAGTAGCCAAAAAGAATTCCCGCGTAGCGATTATACAGCTCATCAAACGCAACTTTCTCCCCTTTTGATAGCTCAGCCATCAATTCTTCATCAGAAAAAGAATCAAAACGTTTTTTGAAGAATCGCATATTAATGTTTCTTGATAAAGCTAACTTTTCCAGACTTTTCAGCAATAGTGCCTATTTCCTTATCTATATGTATTAATTTATCTGCTTCATTATTGAGTAAATACGATGATTTCAAAAAAAGTAACATGGGTAAATAATTAGATGATAAATTATTGCTTTCCATGGATTTATATTGATAAAGGTTTTGTTTTTCTAAAGAAGTATTCCATAATTGCTCATTTCGAGCGACCAAAGAAGACTCGCTAATTGAATGGTCTTGTCGGTATTCAAAAACCAAACCAACAGGAAATAAAAACGATTGTATTGGAAGCAAATAATCTTTAGGAATTGTCATTGACAATGCTAATTT
>JBILCD010000231.1:0-3591 GCA_044353285.1 Crocinitomicaceae bacterium
GACAGCCAATTGAATTTGACTAAGCGCTTTCACGCCACAATCCAAGGTGATGAGTAGTTCCACACCATTTTCTTTCGCCCACCTCACCCCTATTTCACTGAGACCATAGCCTTCTTGATAACGATCGGGAATATAAAAATCGATCGCGTCGTGGTGAGGTTTAAGAGCGGTATACATTAGCGCTACCGCAGTGGTTCCGTCAACATCATAATCGCCGTAAATCAGTATCTTTTGTTGGTTCGACAGAGCCAAGACTATACGATCAACAGCACTAGCCATATTTTTCATTAAAAAAGGGTCGTGGAGGTGTTCTTTTTTAGGTCTAAAAAACCGTTCGGCTTTTTGGTAATCGGTAATTCCTCGTTGAATTAAAAGGGTTGCTATTCTATTATTTACGTTTAGTAAGCTTGATAATTCATTGACCAGCTTAGGTGCTGGCGCGGGTTTTATTTTCCACACTTTATCCATCATGATGTTATATTTAATCTTAAGTTAGGGATTATTTTTTGAATAGACAACTTTCCTGTTGAAATAAAACTTGATTTTTTTATTAGCTTCGCTACTACTTACCCTACTTTTTTTCACTATTGTCCGATAAAAAATCGGACCTTATTTTCTTTGTCCTTTTGTCTTGATACAAAAGAACGAAAAAATCAAGTCGCTGATTATTCTTTAATTCACTCCACTCTTGAACTATGACCCTTTTAGCGATCTCTACGAGCTGCTTCAGGGTTCCCGTAGTTCAATTCGCTATGCTTTATCAGAATAATAGGCGACAGGAGAAAAAAAGACGAATAAATCTTAATAATTAGAAGTTTCAGTTCAGTAGTAAAAACCATTAAATTCAAGGCCGAAAATGTACGCCTCCGCCACGGCGGAGGTCACGTTACCCTATTGAAGTAAGCCGTATTATTCTTTTCAAGGTAAATTGTCTTCTTTCAGTTACAATAAAAAAAGAAATAACTTGCAGAGATGTAATTCAATGAAATAATTTACTAGATTTACTTTGAAATTTAAACTATTCAAGATGAAAAAATTATTGCTTCTTTCGGTTATTATACTTTCAATTACTTCCTGCATGATGACAAAAACACCTGTTGGAAAATACACAGAAACTGCCGGGCAAGAATACACCTATTCAAAAGGGAAACAATTCTGGTTGTTTTGGGGGGCGATTCCTGTAGGCAGAACAAGCTTAAGTACACCAACTGATGGGGTATGCCAAGTTGTTACCAAATATAGAATCGGTGATATACTAATTTCTGGATTAACAGGAGGAATTGTTACCAGTTATTCTATTAAAATTGAAGCAAAAAAAGCTCAATAATTCATTGACCAATTCGCTTGGAATAATACTTGGGTACCGTGCCTCTCGACTTCGCTCGAAGCCCTTTAAGTGAATCGAGCGAAGTCGAGAGACGCTTATATAGAAAGGCACCGACATATCATTGTGAATTAGGATTGGGAGAATGAATTCTTGGTTTTTAAGATTAACATATTTTACTTTTACGATTGCGAATACTCAAAAATAAAATTAACTTCGTTCTTGGCAAGAAATTAAAATGAACCCCAAGCAAAGATCCATTTTCTCAAAAATTTACCTCGTTTTTTTAATCGCCTTACCGCTCCCATTTATTTTTCTTCCAGCAAACTATTTTGATACAGGAGAATCCCTTTGCATGTCTAAGGTATTACTACAACAAGAGTGCTTTGGATGCGGCATCACCAGGGCAATCCAACATGCTATTCATTTTGATTTTACAAGAGCCTGGCACTTCAATAAATTAGTTGTTTTGGTATTGCCAGTATTACTTTTTTTATGGCTAATTGAAATTAAAAAAAGTTTAAAAAAGATTAAAACGATTTAAATTAATTACTATTTTTGAAACTAATATTAACTTAAAAAATAACCTATGAAAAAATTATTACTTGCCGTTTTGCTTGTTGGTTTTGCCATTAGCTCATGTTCAATTGAAAAAAGATTACATCAGAAAGGCTTTAACGTAGAATGGAATAAGAACCTTGGTTCTTTCAAAAAAGATAAGAAGGAAAAACAAGATTTTGTTTCTTCAGAAGCAGTAGAAGAAATTGCTATAGTAAGCCCTAAGTCCATAAAGACTCCTTCAGTAATCAGCAGTAATGCAATTTCTGTTGATGATGTTACATTAAATGAGTCAAATGAAACTTCAGTATTTGTTGAGGACAATACTACCAACGAAGTTAATTCACAAGTAAGCTCCGTAGTAAACAATACAAAAACAGAAAAAGTTAGTAGGGCAATAATTACCCATAAAGCTTCTAGCTCAAAGGAAAAGGGAATTGATAATAAGACGATAGCTTCAACTAAAATAATTAAAAAAGCACTTAAAAATGGCCCATCAACAGGCTTGTTATATGTGTTATGCTTTTTTATTCCTTTTCTTGCCGTTGGTTTGGCAACCGATTGGGATACTAATGCGGTTTTGATTAATTTACTTTGGACATGTCTTTGTGGAATACCTGGAATTATACATGCTATTATTATTGTAGGTAGAAACAGTTAAAACAAACGAATTTCGGATTAATCAAGGGCTTTTTTTAAGCCCTTTTTTTATGGCTTAATTTAAAGAGGACCATTGCGTTTTTAATTCGCCTAATGTTTGAATGAATGGCGTCAAGAAAGTTCCCGTTTTAGCAATCGTGTATGGCTTTCTATTCCAAGAATCGCCTTCCAATTCCATCACAAATAAGCGGTTAAAAAAATCAATTGATAACTCTGCGCCACATTTTTTTATAAAATGCGTTGATGCATCAATGGAGCATCCTGAGGCTTTCTCAAACCCTTCGTTTACAACCAGAACAACGTATTGCGCAAACAAGACAACGCCATCGCACTGCAACTGTTTATTATGAGCAGACCAAGAATTCAAGAACAAGCCTAACTCCGCGTTGAACCATTCTTCTTCACTTTTGACCATGGGTCTCTCGGCTAAGTAAAGCCAAACACGGCTCTCATCGGGAAATGCTGGAAAAAGAGTATTAAAGCTCGGCTGCATTGGCAATAAGTTCGGCTACATCTAGCACTTGAATATCATTTTCCTTATTGAAATTTTTAATGCCATCCGTCATCATGGTATTACAAAAAGGGCAACCTGTTGCAATGATTTCAGCATTCGATTCAAGCGCATCTTCGGTGCGTTCTATATTAATTTCTTTGTTTCCTTTTTCTGCCTCTTTAAACATTTGAGCGCCACCAGCACCGCAGCACAAGCCATTGGTTTTACACCGTTTCATTTCCACTAATTCGGCGTCTAATTTCTCGATCAAGGCTCTAGGCGCTTCATACACATCATTGGCTCGCCCCAAGTAGCAAGGGTCGTGGAAAGTAATTTTTTTTCCTTTATACGTTTGACTTCCCTCTAAGCCAAGCTTTCCAGTATTGATTAAGTCTTGAATTAATTGAGTGTGGTGAATGACTTCATACTTTCCGCCCAATTCAGGATATTCATTTTTCAGCGTATTAAAACAATGCGGGCAGCCCGTTACGATCCGCTTAACATCATAGCCATCGAGCACTTGAATATTCATCATGGCCTGCATCTGAAAAGTAAA
>JBILCD010000232.1:0-3559 GCA_044353285.1 Crocinitomicaceae bacterium
TACACGACTCAAAATCGGAAAGTTATTACTAATGAAAAGCAATAAATCGCCAAAATTTTTTCTGAAAAAAATGTGGAATAAAATCTTGTCTGATATTAAAATTTTAAATGGTTGGCAGATAAAACTACTAATTACTTCATTAATGATTTTGAATCATTTACAATTTGGGTATCATTTTGTCTCACCAAAATTTCAAGATATTTTTTGGCTTATATCAAGATGCGTAGCGCCTATGTTTGCATTTTTTGTAGTTGAGGGAATATTCCATACTAAAAATCTAAAAAAGTACTTATTCCATATTTTAATTTGGACTATTATTGTGACGATAGGTAATGCTTTGATTCAAAATCTATTAACAGCGTATTCAACCAATATAAAGGAATCAGATTTATATTATTTAGCAGTTAGGACAAATATTTGTTTTACCTTACTTTTAGGGGCGCTTTGCATTTCGTTCTATTTATGGTCAAAGGATAAAAATCCAGGACTAAGGATCACATACCAAATTCTGGCTGTGATTTTTTTCACTGTTGGTATATTTTTAGAATGGGGTCTTGTGCTTCTTCCATTTATGGTCATAACCTACTACTTCAAATCGAATATTAAAAGGAAAATACAAGGATACGCTTTGATCGAAGTAATTTCAATAGTATATAGACACGAATTTTTATTCTTTACTGTATTCCCATTAATTGCATTATATAACGGCAAAAGAGGACCCAAAAATCTCTTTACAAAATATTTCTTTTATGCTTTCTATCCTATTCATCTTTGGATCATAGCAATACTAAATTTTATTTTAATGAACTGAAAAAAAGGTATTTATAATAGAAACCATTGCAAAAAAATGTTGTTTAAAATTGCCTTTTTAAAATTATATGATTATTATTGTTTATAAGTATAAATATATTTAATATGAAAATTTTATTTTTTATTCTGGCTGGGGCTCTAGCTAGGGGGTGCGCTAAAAACGCAGACAATTTTGCAGGAGGAGCCGCAAAATCAGCCGATAATGTTGCAATACACTCTCAGAGTGCTCTTGCAAAAGCAACGGCAAGGATTGCATATAGAGAAAGGGAATTCAGATCAGATGAAAATATTACATATGATGAAACCACGGGAATCATAACATTAGATAATACAAAATGAAGGCGCAAGATTTAAGATTGTTTCCATTTATTGCAATCGTTTTTTTTATATTAACGTCTTGTGGGAATAGTGATTCAGAGGGATTAGAAGGTTCCGTTAAGATCTCTTATACAACAGTAGATAATACTTATATGTTCACGTATACTAATACCAGAGATAACATTTACGCCATATCAGATGGGGTATCAAAAGTTGAAAAAAGCACTACAACAGATGGTAAGACTACGCATGAGAATGATGAATCATGGGAGGCACCTGACATTTTATCAGGAGAATATGACTCTATAGAAATTATTAAAATTAATGACAATGGTTTAACGCTTCTGTTTAAAAATTATGATAATGATTATAAGTTGAAATCAAATTGGAGATTTGAAACCTCATTCATAGAAGGCTCTAAAAAGGATTTTCTTAATGGAAAGCAAGTTAAAGTAAAATATCTTCCAAGTGATCTCAAGAAATTTGAGAAAGCAGAAAGCAAAGCATTGATTTACATTTTGGGTGCCAAAGGATTCGACGTTGAAAAATCATCAATTGACTATAAGTCAAGTGATGAAAACATCCTCATCTCTAAAGATAAAATAATACTTGTAGGTTTTGATAAAATAATCATGAATTTATTTTACAAATTCTAAGTCGGTGTTCAATTGTACAGCATATCAATTAATTGCTAATTATCCAACGCCAAAATCAAATACGTTGTCTCACCTTCAACAATCACTTTTACATAGTATCTGCTAATCGTTAATGGAAGTCCAAGGGAATCCAAATACACAAATCTCTCCTTGATTACTTCTTCAATTGTAAATAACATGCCTTCTATTTAATCATTTTTTTCTTCCGTGCTAGCACTAAAGTAATCTGGATCAAAATTATTATCTAAAACAAGTGCATATTGAACGGATCCGTTTGCTTTCATTGCTAAAGCAGCAAATTCAGTAAAGTGATTATTTATTAGAGCTTTCATTGTGAAGTGACGTTCTGCCAATCTGACTTTATAAGCTTTAACTAACCTTTCAGCTTCCTGTTTTTCGTTTGCCGAAATGTCTGCATTTCCCCCCTTCTTCATAACATATGCACTTGGGTATCCTACAGATTCTTGCGATCTTGCTAGCAAGATGTAATTAAGCGTAGTGTCTAAGTCCAAGTCTAATTCGGTAAATTGGATATACATTTCATCAACTAAAGCTCTTTGGAATAACTCGATATCAAATCCTTTTTCTGGATCTGCTGGTTGTGCTTTTGTCTGTGCAGTTGTTACCATTGCGATAACGATTCCTACAATTGCGATTAACTTTTTCATGGGAATAGTTTTAAATGATTAATTAAGTGGATAATAAAATAAATAAAATAGTTAATTATCCAAAGCCAATATCAAATACGTCCTCTCACCTTCAACAATCACTTTTACATAGTATCTGCTAATCGTTAATGGAAGTCCAAGGGAATCCAAATACACAAATCTCTCCTTGATTACTTCTTCAATGGTTTCTTTTCGTGGTAAGCCAACTTTAGAACTGATTGAAAAATGATAATGAGCTTGCCCGTCAACCCAAGGAATTTTCTTGGATTCTGTTTTTTCCTTGACGTAATTTACACAACCAATATCAAAGCCATTGTCAATTTTCATGTGACTTCCATAATTATCCAAAACCAAAGAATCAACTAAGTCAATTTCATCTTGATATTGTGAATTAAATACTTTGTTTGATTCACCCATCATGGATTCCCTAGTTATGTTATTGTCTACGATTAATCCATAGCGAACTAGTCCTCCATATTGTTTAGTGGCAACAGCAGAAAAGTCTTTGTAGTATTTCTTGAGCGTTTTTTCACCAAAATATGGACTATTAAAGAGATATTGTTGGTAGTTTTCTACGATATTTTTTGCCTCAACCAACTCATCATTTTTAGTATCAACCATTCCGCCTTGTTTGGATCCATAACATATCGGTGATCCAGCTTCAGTTTGCGAGGTTGCTCTTGCGGCAAAATTGTTTGAAGTATCTTCTGCCATCCAAGGAAATGCTCTTGACATTTCTTGTGTTAAGTGTTTTTGAAACAAGTTAAAGTCGAATACATCATTAAATTCTAATTGGTCTACTTCATCAAAATTTTTGAATTGAGAATCTTGAGCAATCACTACGGAGGTTAACAATATCATTGCACTAAAAAATAACTTTTTCATGGGAATAGTTTTAAATGATTAATTCAGTGGATAATAAAAAACGATAGGGAAATTAATTATCTGAGTTTATAAATAGGCAAACTTTTATATTAGTTCCTTCAATGATAGCCTTTACTTGGTAGCCTGTATATGATTCTTTTGGAAAAGTATACCCATGTTCTGAAATAAGATCATTTAAGATCCTAACTGATTCACGAGCAACTTGGCTATTAGATAATATAT
>JBILCD010000233.1:0-3545 GCA_044353285.1 Crocinitomicaceae bacterium
CACATCACCAGAGGTGTGAATTGATTACGCACACCTCTGGTGATGTGGACGAAGCATTAAATTGGTTTAAAATTTTAGATGAGGAATATAAATTGACAAATGACGAGTATACGCTGGATGATTTTTTGGAAGATCTAAAAAAGAAAGGCTATCTCAGAGAAGAAATTAAAGCAAAAGGTCCAGCGGCCTTAAAAATTACAGCAAAAACAGAACGTGCGCTTCGTAAAAATGCGATGCAACAGCTCTTTGGAAACATTAAAAAAAGTGGTTCTGGTAGTCACAAATCAAAAAAAAGTGGCCAAGGTGATGAGTCAACAGGAGAATTCAGGAATTTCCAATTCGGAGATAGCATTGAACAAATATCAATTACTGAAAGCCTAAAAAATGCACAAATCAATCATGGAATTGGTGAGTTTACCTTAGCTGAAGAGGATTTGATTATTGAAGATACGCACCATAAATCTCAAATGAGTACAGTGCTGATGATCGATATTAGTCATAGCATGATTTTATATGGCGAAGATCGAATCACTCCGGCTAAAAAAGTGGCCATGGCTTTAGCAGAACTTATTACCACGCGATATCCTAAAGATACGTTGGATGTAATTGTATTTGGAAATGATGCTTGGCCAATAAAGATTAAAGATTTACCCTACCTTCAAGTAGGGCCATATCATACCAATACGGTGGCAGGTTTGGCGCTTGCCATGGATATTTTAAGGCGAAAAAGAAATACCAATAAACAAATCTTTATGATCACAGATGGTAAGCCTAGCTGTGTTCGAATGCCAGACGGACAATACTATAAAAATAGCAACGGATTGGATCAATTCATTGTCGATAAATGCTATACCATGGCCGCGCAAGCTCGAAAATTGCACATTCCAATTACAACATTTATGATTGCTCAAGACCCTTATCTTAAGTCATTTATTGAAGAATTTACCAAATCAAATAAAGGAAAGGCTTTTTTCACCGGACTAAAAGGACTTGGAGAAATGATTTTTCACGATTATGAAAGCAACCGAAAAAAACGAATTAACTAATACTATGAATACTACTTTAAAAACAATTGGTGACCTAAAAAAAGCAAAGTATGTCTCCAAATCGATTAAAACAGAATTACGGGACAACTTGATTCAGGCTCTTCAGGCAGGTGAAAAAACATTTCAAGGAATGCATGGTTACGAGCAATCTGTTATTCCTCAATTAGAGCGCGCCATCTTATCGAAACATAATATTAATTTATTGGGATTGAGAGGACAAGGAAAAACTAAAATCGCAAGGTTAATGATTCAGTTATTGGACGAATATATTCCAATTGTTGCAGGAAGTGAAATCAATGACGATCCCTTTGCTCCAATTAGTCGCTATGCGAAAGATATTATTCGTGAAAAAGGCGACGCAACACCCATCGACTGGCTGCATAGGGATGAGCGGTTTTTTGAAAAGTTGGCCACTCCTGATGTTACCATTGCCGATCTCATAGGCGATATTGACCCCATTAAAGCAGCAAATTTAAAACTCAGTTATGCTGATGATAGGGTCTTGCATTTTGGAATGATTCCGCGCGCAAATCGCTGTCTTTTCGTAATTAATGAATTGCCTGATTTACAAGCGAGGATTCAAGTGGCACTCTTTAATATTTTGGAAGAAGGCGATATACAAATTCGTGGCTTCAAATTAAGAATGGCCCTGGACCTTCAATTTGTATTTACTGCAAATCCAGAGGATTATACCAACAGGGGAAGTATTGTTACGCCTCTCAAGGACCGTATCGGATCGCAGATACTCACGCATTACGCAAATGATTTACCGACTGCAAAACGGATCACGAAACAAGAAACAGAAAAATCAAGCAGTCGAGCGATTGATGTTTATGTGCCGGAACTGGCAAAAGATTTACTTGAGCAAATTGCTTTTGAGGCTCGCGTGAGTGAATTTGTAGATCCTAAAAGTGGGGTGAGTGCACGAATGAGTATTACAGGTTATGAAAACCTAATTAGCACTGCTGAAAGGCGCTCGCTGCTGAATGGTGAAACACAGACAACAGTCCGCTTTAGCGATCTAATGGGGATGATTCCATCGATTACCGGAAAGGTGGAGTTGGTGTATGAAGGCGAACAAGAAGGGAGTGATTTTGTGGCGAATCACTTGATTAGTGAAGCGACTAAAACCTTGTTTTTAATGCGTTTTCCGAAAATTGAAAAACTTAAAAAGCAAAATCAAACCACCGTTTATGATGCTGTATTAGATTGGTTTGTACAAGCGGATAACATCGAGCTATCTGATGAGGCCACAAACAAAGAGTATCAAAAGGTATTATCAAGCTTGAAACCACTTGATGAATTAATACGCACGTATCAACCCGAACTGGCTAAAGAGGATATGAATTTCTTGAAAGAATTTATACTTTGGGCCTTAGTGGAACTCAAGCAGCTATCAAAGAAGCGGACTGAAAAAGGCATCCTATATAATGATGTGTTCGATAGTTATATTAAAAGTATGTAGTTAAATATTAAAGTGTATTTTTGTTAAAATCTTTAATTAAACATTATGAAAAATTTATTTTTAGTTGGCGCTCTTAGCCTTATTTCTTTCTTCTCCATGTCTCAAACCGCAGAAGAAATCGCAAACAATTACTACCAAGCTATTGGTGGAGCTAAATGGGAGGCTGTAAAAAGTGTCCTTATGACTGCAAATGTTGATGCTGGAGGGATGAAAATTCCATTAGAAATTGTTCAAATGAAGGATGGTAGAATGTATACTAAAATAAATTTTCAAGGGCAGGAAATAATCCAAGGGGCTTTTGATGGAAAAACAAGTTGGAGCACCAATTTCATGACGCAAAAAGCGGAGAAAAGCACTTCAGACGACAATGAAAATGCAATTAGAGAATCAAAAGAATTTCCAGATGCTTTAGTTTGCTACAAAAAATTAGGCTATATCCTGACACTTGAAGGAGAAGAAAAAGTAGATGGAGTAGCGTGTCACAAATTAAAACTAGTAAAAAAAACGCTATTGGTTGAAGGAAAAGAAGTGCCAAATATAGAGTATTACTATATTGACAAAGATTCAAATGTTCCTATTATGACGGAACAGGAAATCAATTCAGGCGAAATGAAAGGCCAAATTGGACAATCGAAATTTAGCGATTATCAAGAAGTAAGCGGTGTTATTCTCCCATTCTCCATATCACAAGGATTAAAAGATGGCGAATCACAAGCCATTTCATTTGATAAAGTGCTTATCAATGCTTCCATAGATGAAAAAACATTTGTTTTTCCTGAGGAATAAGTAAAATTAAATATATCGTGTAATGCAAAAGCAGTTTATCATTTGCTTGTCAATGCTATGTACCATAGTGATTCAAGCCCAATCTTCCAATGCAATTGTAGGCGCTGATTATTTCGGCGATATCAAGGCCCGACACATTGGACCTGCTCTAATGAGTGGACGCGTTTCAGATGTCGAGCAGCACCCAACGAATTCTAATATAGTTTACATTGGCTCCGCTGGTGGTGGCGTTTGGAAATCAAACGATG
>JBILCD010000234.1:0-3532 GCA_044353285.1 Crocinitomicaceae bacterium
TTTACGCCAAATGAAAAAGAGAAAATGCTACTCAACTACCGCCTTGCATTTTTATCTGAAACCTGGGTAAATTGGTGTCCAAAATTAGGAACGGTACTCGCAAATGACGAAATTATTAATGGCCTTTCTGTTCGTGGTGGATATCCTGTCGAGCAAAAAAAAATGATGCAATGGTCCATGCGAATAAAAGCATATGCCGAGCGATTATTATCTGGTTTAGATAACCTTGATTGGACAGATGCCATAAAAGATCAGCAACGTAATTGGATTGGCAAATCGGTTGGTGCAACAGTTTTCTTTGCCATTGACGAGCATTCCGATCTCAAATTAGAAGTGTTTACCACACGGCCGGACACGTTATTTGGGGTCACCTTTATGGTTCTTGCGCCAGAACATCCTTTTTTAGATCAAATTGTTCCTGTTGAATTCGTAGCGTCTGTAAAAGCCTATCAAGTTGAGGTTTCCAAACGCACAGAAAGAGATCGCCAAGCGGATGTTCAGTACATTTCGGGTGTTTTTACCGGAGCGTATGCCATCCACCCATTTACTAAAAAAAAGCTGCCAATTTGGACAGGCGATTATGTCTTGTCAAGCTATGGAACAGGAGCAGTGATGTCTGTGCCATGCGGCGATCAACGGGATTATGCTTTTGCTAAGCATTTTAATTTACCCATTTCAAATGTTTTTAAAGGAGTAAACATTGACCAAGAGGCTTTTGCAGAAAAAACTGGAGTCATTTCGAATTCTGAATTTTTGGACGGTCTAGAAATTAATAAGGCTATTGAAGTCGCTTGTCAGCGCCTAGTGGCAGAAAAGATTGGCTTTCGAAAGGTTAATTTTCGCTTGCGTGACGCCATCTTTTCAAGACAGCGGTATTGGGGAGAGCCATTTCCAGTTTACTATGAAAATGAAATTCCTAAATTGGTGGCCGATGAACACCTTCCCATCGAGCTCCCTGTTGTAGATGCTTATTTACCAACAGAATCAGGGGAGCCTCCTTTGGCGCGTTCTAAAAAAGAAGATTGGAATCATTTTCAAGGTGATCGGATGGAATACAATACGATGCCAGGTTGGGCGGGTAGCTCTTGGTATTTTTTACGTTATCTAGACCCAAATAATAAGGAGGAATTCGTTGGGAAAGATAAGGTGGCATATTGGCAAAATGTCGACTTATATATTGGTGGTAATGAGCACGCAACGGGGCACCTTCTCTACGCGAGGTTTTGGACAAAATTTCTTTTTGACTTGGGTTTTATTCCCTTTGATGAACCGTTTAAAAAGTTGATTAATCAAGGGATGATCCTTGGGAGAAGCAGTTTGATTTATCGCATTAAAGGTAAAAACACCTTTGTTACGCTGAGTAAAAAGAGTGCCTTTGAAACCGACCCGATCCATGTAGATATTAACTTGGTCTCGGCGGATAAATTACACCTGTCTGCTTTTAAAAATTGGCTTCCAGAATACGCCGATGCCGATTTTATTCTCGAAGATGATGGCTCATTTATTTGTGGCTATGAAGTAGAGAAAATGTCAAAGTCTAAGTTTAATGTTCAGACACCAGATGATCTTATTGAAAAATTTGGCGCAGACACGCTTAGAATGTATGAAATGTTTTTGGGCCCCGTTGAGCAAAGCAAACCGTGGGACACGAAAGGTATAACGGGCGTACATGGCTTTCTTAAAAAATTAAGTCGTTTGTTCTTAAGCAAAGATGCCGCTTGGGGAGTGGTTGATGATGCGCCGAGTAAAGAAATGCTTAAAATCTTACACAAAACAATTCGTAGGATTCAAGACGATCTCGATCGCTTTTCATTTAATACGGTGGTCTCTACTTTAATGATTGCGGTAAATGAATTGACCGATCAAAAATGTAATCACAAGCAGATCCTACAGCCTTTGCTGGTTTTGCTTTCTCCCTATGCGCCTCACCTTGCTGAAGAATTATGGAGCGCTATGGGACTTCCTGCTGGCACCTGCGCATTACAGGCATTTCCAATTTTTGATGAATCAATACTTCAAGAGTCTACCTACGACTACCCTGTTTCATTCAATGGTAAAATGCGATTTAAGCACACCTTTGATTTAAGTCTTAAAGAGAAAGAAATTGCGGATTTTATTGTAGCATTACCACTTACTCAAAAATACCTAGAAGGCAAAACTCCGAAAAAAGTAATCGTCGTTCAAGGTAAAATTGTCAATATCGTAAGCTGAATTTAAATGAGGTATTAATCCTTAAAATGGCTTAATAAGGAACTTGAATTTTTTATTTCAATAATATATTCTTTAATCAGTTGGGAATTTAAGTTGATTTGTGCCCCGCCTGCCATAATTGGTATTCCGCCAACATCTTTGTACAATTGTTTAAAATAGCTCTTCATAAATGAATCCTCTACGCATGTTAACCATGACGTTAGTATTGCTTTAGGTTTAAGTATTTCTATACATGTTTGCAAAGAGCCATATGGCAAACTTTGTCCAATGTAAACGGTGTGAATACCCTTACTTCGCAAAAGATATTGGTAAAACAATAAACTTATTTCATGCCATTCGTGTTCTGGCAAATAAAGCAATATCGGATCAGTTGTGACTTCCGGAATTTTTTGATTATTTATTTCTACTATAATCTTTTGTCGAATCAAATTTGAAATAAAATGTTCCTGTGCGGCATGAATTGTTCCTACCAACCACATAACACCAATCCTATCTAAAAATGGGATAAGATGTTCACTGAATGTTCTTTCTAACCCAACGGTGTCGATAAGATGACCGAGAGTATCCCTAAATAGTTCTTCATCAAGGCTTATTAAAGCAGAAATTAGTTTTTCTTGACTATTGTCTAATTTAAGATCGTCGCGAATTTCCCAAACTAAATCCTTTATTTCGTCAAAACTTAAAATGGCAAGATGTGAAATCTTATACCCATTTTTGTTGAGCAAACTTAAATTCATTAAGTGAGTTAATTCATCGTTGTTGTAAGCCCTAATTTTTGAATCAGATCGTTCAGGATTTAAGATGCCATATCGCTTCTCCCAAATACGTATGGTGTGTGCTTTAATCCCCGACAACACCTCAAGATCTTTTATTTTGTATACTGACATTGTCCTTTATCTAAATCCGAAACAAACCACGATTATTTTTGTTCAAGGTAACACAAAAAAATAAAACTATCTTTGATGCATGAAAATAAAATCGGTTTCTTTTGTGGTTTCGAATACAGATCACAAAAAATGCCCCGAAGATGGCTTGCCTGAATTTGCCTTTATTGGACGATCTAATGTCGGAAAATCGTCTCTAATTAATTTATTGACAGGGAATAAAAAATTAGCAAAAACATCTTCAACACCAGGGAAAACTCAGTTAATAAATCACTTTGTTATTAATGATCAATGGTATTTGGTTGATTTGCCTGGTTATGGTTATGCCAAAGTTTCAAAATCAGCACGGTCAAACTGGGAAAAATTCATCGCAGATTACCTAACAAATAGAAAAAGCTTAATGAATATATTCATTTTGTTGGATTCAAGGCTTGAAC
>JBILCD010000235.1:0-3526 GCA_044353285.1 Crocinitomicaceae bacterium
TATAGAGAGAAAATATTCTCCCGCCTTTAATTCCGTTTCTACCGTTGTTTGTCCATTAAAATCGAAGGTCCAAATCTTTCTTCCAAAAGCGTCGTGTAAATCGGCGTGGTAAAACATACCTTCTTGCCCTACCACATTGAATACACCGTTATTAGGATTGGGAGATAGCACTACTTGTAGTGCCTCGGCTTCTACCGGAATATCATTGATTGATTCTAGCACATATGAGCCTTCGAAAGCACAGCCATTGGCATCCGTTAACCACATTGTATATGTGCCCGCATTGAGCCCTTGCAGATCCTCGCTACTGGCGTTATTATTCCAGATAAAACTGTAAGGAGCTGTCCCACCTGAAACGGTGAGGTCAATAGCACCTAAATTAGAAGCTGTTAATGGAGACAGTACAGCAGTCACTTGTATAGGTTGTGGCGCTGTAAGGGTAAAGGATAATGAATCCACACAATTTGCGCCGTAGTGTAAAAAGGCCTGGTGATTCCCCGCTGAGAGGTTGCTAACAACAGGTCCCATAGACCCTTGCGACCAGAAAACAGTTGTGTTAGCATCCAGTATATTCAATTGAATCATCCCATTGTCACTATCGGAACAAGTTGGATTTGCGCTTATTGCGCTGTAGTTGGGCGGTGTGACATCAGCTAAAACAACCAAGGTATCTAACCTACACCCATGAATATCCACAACATGTAAAAAATAAGAACCAGCGCCTAAATTATTTTGCGACAATCCTTGAAATCCGTTGCTCCAATTGATGTTATAAGGAGCCTGTCCGCCTTGAATACTCACTGAAATTGCAGCATCACCTGCTTCGCAACCATCACTCGTGCTCACAGATGGACTCAAAGGGGTGAATGAATTTTGTGCAGCGGAAACCGCCTGAAAAGCATCTAATCTTCCGGCGCCCATCAACCCTGCGTAAGCAACGTTTAATCCATCAAGCGGAAATGAAGTTGATTTGAGAATTGATTCTATTTGCAAATTCGAAATGCATTCGTTGGCAGCCAACATCAGGGCAACCGTACCACTCACATAAGCAGCGGCAAAAGAGGTTCCACTGCTATTGAGGTACCATCCCGGTGCAGGAGAAATAGCCACATCGTAACCAGGCGCCGCCAAATCTACCGAATCATTATGCTGATGAGTAGAAGTTGGATCTCCGAGGTAACGTTCGTGATTGTTTGTTGGACCCACCGAGGTGACTGAAAACACATGACCATAAGAAGCAGGGTAAACCAGCGCATTGGCACTACCACAGGTATTTCCGTTTCCGGCAGAGGCAATAACAAAAGCTCCTTTTGATGCGACTTCGGTCATAACATCTTGTTGAAGTTGACTATAAAAGCAGCCCGAAGTCCAGCTCAAATTGATGATCTTTTCTCCGTTGTAGGCTGCAAGAAGCACATCGTTGTAATCCATTTTGTAAAGTGCCAATTTGGAATTAAATCCAATAGAGCTTAGGCCCAATGCATTATCCGTTTTTCCAGCAGCAACGATTGCTACTGCGGTGCCGTGGGTTGGAGAGGCGGTATTGGTGACATCGTAATAAATCACCTTACCTTCTAAGTCCTCGTGTGAAGGCGTAAAGTTTTGATCGCTTATGGCGATAGCAATGCTATCGTTTCCCTGTGTGATATCCCAAGCTTGAGGCGCATTGATCAAAGACAAGCTGTAGTCTGGCGCCAAAATATTTGAAAAATCATTCGGTAAATAAAGGACTTCGTATTTTGGTGCAGGCTCTAGGATAGCATAAGCCAACTGAAAGCGCTTTAAACCATCAGAAAGTTGTGCTTGAGTACAAGCACATTCCAATTCATATACTTTTAACAATTCCGTATTTCGGCTATTGGAAAGCGCTTGACTCACGCGAGACACTGAAAGTGTTTGCGTAAATTCCTGCCATGCAGAACTCTGCAAGTCTTTTGGGTTTGACATTTTAATCCAAAATGAATTGGACTGAGACCAGCTCAAATAACTAAAAAGAGAAAATACAAGTGCTAAAGGAAAAGATAATTTGTAACATTTCATAGTCGTAAAGTTTGTTGTTGTTTTGTTGAAAGCGAACTCCTTTACGACAAGGCATTATTGAAGGTTACAAAAAATAATCAGAGGGTAAACGATTAATTACAAATCACTTGACTTTATATCTTTAATCATTAACTGAAGCGTAGAAACATCCCTAAAAACATTCACATCAAACGTACAGGCTAAACTAAAGGGCAAACCAAAAGCTGCAATGGTTTCTTTATTACCTAAGCCAAATCCTATTGCATCTAACATCAGATCCGTATTTTCTTGTTTCACCCTCAATTTTAAGTGCGCTTCTTTCAGCACGGAAATCTGGTGAGAATAGATATTTTGCATCCAAAAAACTGGCTTCATGTTACCGGGGCCAAAAGGTTCAAATTCACTTAGCACCCTATAAAATTTGGGAATTTTTAACCGAGGTTCGCCCGGTAAATAGACCTCCTCTAAGCTAAGCATTGCATCTATGGCTTGATGAGGATGTTTATCTTCATCAGAAATGGATTCGCGAACTACGCGATCAAATCGTTCGGAAAAAGCAAGTAAGTTTTCTGGTAACAACGACAATCCTGCCGCATGGGTATGCCCACCAAACTGCGTTAATAAATCTCCGCATTTAATCAATGCTTCGTGAAGATCAAAATTATTAACCGTTCTGGCGGAGCCAGAAATCACACCATTTGACTCTGTTAGTACGATGGTCGGTTTAAAGTGCGTTTCAATCAACCGTGAGGCCACGATTCCCACGACACCTTTGTGCCATTTGGGATTAAAAACAACCGTAGCAGATTTTGTTTCAAAAGAAAGATCCTCGGCAATTAATTGCAGCGCTTCTTGCGTCATCTGTTTGTCTAAAAGTCGGCGGTCTACGTTATCCTGATTAATTTCTTTCGCTAAATCTTGAATAAGCGCACTATTTTCTTCAATCATTAATTGAACGGCCGTCCTACCCGACCTCAATCGTCCTGCGGCATTAATTCTAGGGGCAATGATAAAAACTAAATCCGTGAGCGTAAGTGGGCCTTTTTTACCTGCTAATGACAATAATTCCGAGAATGCCCTACGCGGTTTTTCATTGACTATTTTAAGTCCCAGAAAAGCCAGCACCCGATTTTCGTCTGTTATGGAAACAATATCCGCAGCGATGCTTAAGGCCAACAAATCAAGGTTTTGAAACAAAAGTGCATCATCCCATTTTTGAGCAGTAAATAAAGCTTGCAAAAGTTTGAAACCAACGCCACAACCCGACAATTCTTTAAACGGATAAGGGCAATCCTTTTGCTTAGGATCCAAGACAAGAGCAAGCGGCAGCAATTCTCCTGGCTCGTGATGATCGCAGACGATGACATCTATTCCTAGGTCGACAGCCAATTGAATTTGACTAAGCGCTTTCACGCCACAATCCAAGGTGATGAGTAGTTCCACACCATTTTCTTTCGCCCACCTCACCCCTATTTCACTGAGACCATAGCCTTCTTGATAACGATCG
>JBILCD010000074.1:0-10465 GCA_044353285.1 Crocinitomicaceae bacterium
GGTATAGTGAGAACAAGATGGTGTATACCGACAACTTGCCGGGAAAATGGGTGAAATAATGAGTTGATAAAATCGAATGATGGCAATTAAAGGCCACGCCACTATTTTTAATACCCATTTCATGCCAGCAAAAGTAAGAAATTCAACAATAGGGTGTGTTAAACTATTTTGTATCCCTTTCTTACTAATTGCGTTTCTTTCTATTTTTAACAGATGATAAAATACGTAACAATATGTCTAATTGTAGGCTCCGTTTTAATGTCACACATGGTTAAAGGGCAGGAATTATCGTGGGATAACGAGAAAATTTCACTCTTTAAAAATAATACAAAGCACACACTCATGAATGCCGAGAGCATCTTCGAGGAGCGCTGGGATGAATTAGCACAAGCTCAATTTTGGCAAAAAATAATGTTGCTATCTCCTGATTCCTGTATAGTAAATGTTGCCTCAAGCCGTCAAATACTTGCTGTAATTCCAGTTATTGAGTGGGCAAAAAAATCAGAAATTGAAAAAGCAAGCTATAAATCATCTATAAAGGCAGCAAATAGCATTGGCTCCGAGCAAGAAATTTACGTAACAACAGGCAAAAATGATTTTTATAAATTTCAAGATGTCTTTAATTCGCTATCTAAAGGTGTAGCTGCCTTCGATAAAAATGGTGTTGATCCATGGTATGCGCAATCCATTTTATTAATTGAAAGCCCTGGCCAACTAAAAAAATCAGTTGCTGGAGCCTACGGAGCCTTTCAATTAATGCCTTCTGTTGCAAGAAAATATGGATTAATTGTCAATTCAAGTATCGATGAGCGCAGCGATTTCGACAAAAGTGCTGCTGCAGCAAGTAAATTAATTGTTAGCGTGTGCATTCCGGAAGCCAAAAGAATTTTAGCTAATCATGGCATTAAATACAATGAAAAAGATTTATGGTTTAGGTTATTTGTGATGCATATCTATCACGCTGGGGCAACGAATGTTGCGGCCGTTGTTGCTAAGATCAATCCAAGTGTTGGTTCACAAGCCCTAGTAAAGCAAATGTGGACGACAAGTGCCGCAAGTTTTGGTAATAATTCACAGAATTATAGCCAACTCATACTAGCTGCACAACTCATTTTAAATAACATGATTTACACCGAATGTGATGACCTTATTCACTATGGATCGAAATAGTTATTTACTCAGTTTTACGGCAATAGAATTAACACAATGCCTTGTATTCTTTGCGGTGAATTGTTCGCCAAAAAAAACATGACCTAAATGACCTTCACAAGAAGCGCAAACGATTTCCGTTCTTCTTCCGTCAGCATCTAGAACGAAGCTTACATTTTTATCGATGAATTCATCAAAACTCGGCCATCCACAACCCGAATCAAATTTTGAATCACTACGATAAAGCGGCAAATCGCAGCGTTTACAATGATAAATTCCAGGCTCTTTACTTGAATAATATTCGCCTGTAAATGGCCTTTCCGTACCTTTTTTTTCAATAACATAGGCCTCATCAAAAGTAAGCGGATTCCAATTTTCTTTCGATTTCATATTGTCATAATTATTTGTCCTTGTTTGACAACAAGCTTTGATGGTAAATTGTTTGAGAAGATCCCTCCAGTACCTAAACCTTGGGGTAAGTTGATGGAATAATTTCCAGTAAATTGAGCAATAGCAGACAAGCCTATGGAGCCTTCCAATGCAGAGGTAATCCACCACCCTATGGCCTGTTTATCCGCCAAACGGATCCATTCTGCTGTTCCAGCAATTCCTCCATGTAAACTTGGTTTAAGCACAATGTATTGTGGTTTAATCTCCTCTAATAATGCTGATTTATCACTGCTAAGTACATGACCAATTAAAGACTCATCCAAGGCAATAGGGACTATATTTTCTTTCGCTAGTTCCTTGAGCAAGGAAAGTTTGATTGGGGAAACCGGTTGTTCAATGGAATGAACGTCACAACGATTTAATTCTTTTAAAACCTTGTGTACCGAAAGTTCATCAAATGCACCATTAGCATCAACACGAATGGTTATGTCATCTGCTGAATATTTTTGTCTTATGCCTTTAATCAATCCTAATTCGGTATTAAAATCAATCGCTCCGATTTTTAACTTAATGGTTTTATATCCCGCTGCTAATTTTTGCTCGATTTGTTCCAACATAAATTCCTTTGTGCCCATCCAAACTAAACCATTAATTGGGATTGAAGATTCTCCGCGACTAAATGCATTGTGAAAAATTGTTCCACAGCCCTTATTATTAAGATCAAAAAGAGCGCATTCTAAACCGAATCTAAGCGATGGCCAAGAATCTAAATCACTAAGAAAGGCATTGCCACTTGGCGAAAAAGCATCACCTTTAAGAGGTAAAAAAAAATCAGCTAGTGCCCATCCTTTTAATTTTTCAATGACTTCATTTAGTTTTTTCTCATAGCTAATTTCATCCATAAAATCCGGTGAAAGCCCTTGTATAACGCTACACTCGCCCGTTCCTGATAGATCCTCATCTTCATTAAAAAGCGTTAGAAACCAAGAATCTTTAGTGTGTAGAATTCCCCTGCTTGTCCCTGCAGGTAGGATAAAGTTAAACCTGTGTTTTTTGAAGACTGCTTTCATGCCTTATTAATTCATCCATTGTTTGTACCACATTTGAAAAACAAGCAAATACCAAACTTTGTTTGTGTATTCTAACTTACCCGCCCTAAACGCTTTAATAACTTGATCCATTGCCTCCCAATTAAATAGGCCTTGATGGCGAATATCGCTTTCTTTTAAATACTCATCAAGCAAGAAGGAAACATCATTCAACATCCATTTAGCTATAGGAATAGCAAACCCTTTTTTAGGTCGATCCATTAATTCCTTAGGCACTAAATCATGGACAATTTCTTTCAATAAAAACTTTTTTATTCCTTTATGATATTTGAATCCGTCCGGCAATTGTGCAACGTATTCTATTAGTCGGTGATCCAATAATGGTTCTCTCCCCTCCAAGCCGACATGCATTGTGGCTCTATCAACCTTTTGTAAGATATCGTCCGGTAGATACGTTTGGTAATCAATAGCCATCATGTAGCTTAATGGCGTAGAAAATTCCTTTAATAAAGCCATTGATTGATAAGCAGTAGGAAGTAATATCGGCTTCTTAAGTAGCAGGAAAGTTAAATCTTCTTCTGTGAATTGTTTGCTAAGCGAGAACATAAAGTTTTTTTCGCTAGGATCATCAAGCAACATTTTTAATTTTTCATACCGTTGATGAAAATTATATTTATTCCGAAAGAAAGGGATTTTTTCGGCAGCGATTTGCTTCATTAAAAACACCATACTATTGCGCATTAATTCGGGTGTTGCGCTAAATTTTCGTTGATATTTCATCATATAATCATAGCGATTATACCCTGCAAAAACCTCATCTCCTCCATCAGCACTCAAGGCCACGGAGACCGATTTTTTGGCTGCCTCACTAACCAGCATCGTTGGAATTGCGCTACTATCCGCAAAAGGCTCATCATAATAATAGGCTAAATCCTTAATTTTATTAATGGCTTCGTTTACATCACAATGAACTTCTGTATGATCGGTCCCTATAAACCTTGCTATTTTAGCCGATTCCACCGATTCATCCAATCCGAGATCTGGAACGGAAATAGTAAATGTCTTTAGCGGCTGGGAATGATCTTTTTGTAAAATTGCCGTAACGGCGGTGCTATCGTATCCCCCACTAAGAAAAATACCAACAGGGACATCCGACACCATTCTATAGTTGCAGGCAGAAGTTAAAATCTCTTTGGTATTGCGTTTCGCCTCATCAAAGGATATATCCAATTTGGGTTTATTATAGGCATCGTAAACTGTCCAATATTGATGACTAACAAGCGCATTAGAAAAACCCTCTATTGAATTACATTTAAGCAGAAGGTAGTTTCCCGGCAACAACTTATAACAATCCTCAAAAATAGTATGCGGTGCAGCGATATTTCCAAATTGAAGAAAAAGACTTAAAGCATCATGGTTGATTCGTTTTTTGAACTGAGGTAGTTGGTGAAACGCTTTTAATTCCGAAGCGAATAAAAATAAACCATCATTAAAATAATAAAAAAACGGTTTAATTCCTGTGCGGTCCCTTGCACAAAAAAGAACTTCTTCTTTTTGGTCAAACAACACAAAAGCAAACATTCCAATAAAGCGATTAAGGCACTCAACACCCCATTCTTTAAAAGCATGAAGAATCACCTCGGTATCAGAATCACCTTGAAATGAATGCCCTAACATCGTTAATTCGCCCTTGATTTCGGTATAATTGTACAATTCTCCATTATATGAAATGGCAAATTCCTCAAACAACATGGGTTGTTCACCTGTAGTAGATAAATCAATAACAGAAAGCCTACGGTGACCAAGTCCTAGTGTGAATTTTTCCTTCTCGAAAATTTCGCTTCCGTTTCCATCTGGACCTCGATGCATTAACACCTTATTCATCGCAGATAAATCCTCCCGAGTAGCTTGCTTATTAAAATCAAGAAAACCATTAATGCCACACATATTAACTACTTTTCACTTCTATTAATTCGGTTGTTTCTTTCTTACCCCTTACTGTCAATATAAGGTATACGAAAGGCAGGATGATGGCCCTAATACGCACTAATACACCAAACAATATCGACGTAAAACCAGCCATAAAACCAATAATTAGAATAAAAACTAAAGAAAATAGTAGAAATTCATTTTTTCTAATTTTATTGATTTTATTCAGCACATTAACACTTAAAAAGAATCGAAGGGTAAGAAAAATAAATAAGATGCTTTCCAAACCATTTAGGATCAAAGAAATGGATAAACTCTCAGTTATGTATGGGCGATAAATCCCAAATAGCAAACCTTCGGGAAAAGATTTAAGCAAGCCTATTGGCGATACATCGCTTGATATCAAATCGTATTTTTTTCCTGTATATACCTCATTATTTACAAAATCTTGTTGAATTATATTAGCTTCAGTAATAAGATTGGTAAGCGCAGTGGATTTGAAAAACATAAAGATGATGAAGAAAGCCCCAACAATGTAAGCAAGTCTCAAGCTGAATTTTGCGAATGGACTGGATTCAAATTTTTTAGTTAAACGAGCACCATAGGCGAAAATAACGGATGCTAAAAAAGCGATTAGAATAAATGAACGCGTATGATAGATAAAATAGGATATGATTAAAATTACTAAAATGCGTTTAATACTAACTCTATTTTCACTAATGATTTCAAAGGTATTAATGAGCAAATAAAGCACTAAAACGTAAACGATTCCATCTTTTGATAAACCAGAGCACCAGAAACAAACCGATGGAATAAACATAAATGCAAACAATAAGTTACCCTTAGCGTGGGTCTTGAATTGAGCAATAAGCTCCATTAATCTCCAAGAGCCTGCAAAAGATAGATAAGCAATAATCAAGGTCATTGCAAAATAACTTTTAAACGTAATAATGGAGAAGATTGAGGCAATTTTACAGATTATCCATCCTTCTTTTTCACGATATATCCAGCCTGGCGGGAAGCCCGTATTTGAATTAAAATGCTCGGTAAAAAGGGAAGGAGACGCTTCAGACATCATACAATCAATATAATTCATTGGCGAATCAAAGAACAAATTATTTAATGTATTTGCACCATCCCAATAGGCTAATGTATCTCCACCTTTCAATACGAATGCGTAAAATACAGCAAAGAATAGGGAAAACACTATTCGGTAACAAAGTGACAAATAGAATGCCCCTTTGAATGCATCAGATGCTATTTTCGATTTTTTAAAATAGGCAGCAACGAAAATAAAAAGTAAAAACAAGAAGGTAACAAGAAATTCAATTATGGAAGCCGATGGTAAAATCAAAATAGTTGAATTGACGTAAAAAATAAATTAGCTAGCAATGGTGGTATTTTTCTCCTTTTAATATTGTAAACGAGCGATATAATTGTTCTAAAAATATCAATCGTATCAGTTGATGTGAAAATGTCATTTTTGATAATGAAACTAATTCATTAGCGCGATCATAAACCTCTGGAGAAAAGCCAAATGCTCCTCCAATCACAAAAATAATCGTCGTTTTGCCATGCATCGCTTTTTTTTCAATGAAGGAAGAAAAATCCATTGAACTCAACGATTTCCCTTTTTCATCCAATAAAATTAAAAAATCTGAGGAATTTACTTTTGAAAGAATTAACTGTCCCTCTTTATTTTTCAATTCATTTTGAGACAAAGAAGCGCCTGTTTTTACGTCAGCTATGTCTAATCTTTCAAAATTACAATAATGAATCAAGCGATTCATATACTCTTGTTCTCCCTCTTTGAGAAATGTAAAATTAGTTTTTCCGACACAAAGCAATCTGATTTTCATAATCAAAATTAACCATTTAATACAAGTGTATCGATAAAGGCATTATTTTTGACAAAAGCGTTTGCCCATGAAAACAATCCTATTAATTGTATCAGCTCTAACATTCTTTTTTCTGGATCCTACATTTGAAGTGCCTTATAGTCGCTTAGAAAGTGGTTTTAATTCGAATAATGCAAGTTCAATAATTGCTCTAGGAAAGGAAAAAGTTTTAATTAAAATTGAGGATAAGGAGGGTGCATATAATCACGCTCAGGCAGAGTTAATTCTTCGCGATTTTTTTGTAAAAAAACCTGGGGGCTCATTTTCGTATACGTTTAAAGGAAAAGAGACTGAGGACGGTGTTTTTTCTATGGGCTTGTATGCAACGAAAAATGAGAAATTTATTATTTCTATCCGATTCAAAAAAATGGCAACGTCTTATCAATTTGAATCATTAACAATAAAAAAGTAATTGCTTTACTTACAAATCTAATTTTGTTATTTAACCAATTGCATTTCATCGACCAAGTATTTTGCATTTGAATACAGATCAATGACCCATAAAACATATCGAATATCAACCACTACATTTCTACATCGTGCAGCGTCAAACATATAATCACTCATGGTACTTTCCCAAGTTCTATCAAAATTCAATCCCATCAAATTTCCTTCGGCATCAATAACAGGCGACCCTGAATTTCCACCTGTGGTGTGATTAGATCCAGTAAAACAGACCCATAATTCGCCATCCTGGGCATATTCACCATATTTTTTTTCCTTGTGGAGATCCAACATTCTTGGTAATAATTCAAAATCAGGATTTCCAGTATTATACTTTGCAATTATTCCATCCAGGGTGGTATGTTCAGTATACATCATGCCATCGGTAGGTGAAGACCCTTCCAATTGACCATAAGTAATTCTTAAGGTGCTATTCGCATCAGGCCAATGCTTTAGTTCAGGATACATTAATTTTCTTCCTTCAACATACACTTGGAGTAATGCGGTCATACTCGAGCTAAAGGCATTATAACCGGGAACAACCTCATTACGAAAGGCATTGATTTCCTTGTTGTAATGAAAGAAACCGGGGTCTTTTTGCAATTTCGCCAAGCTCTTTGAATTAAATGAGCTTAAAAAATCTTGGAATCTATTTTGATTTGTAAAAATAGACTTGCTATAAATCGTATTTGTCAACTTATCAACTTCCAAATCGCTTTGTTGCGCATTTCCAGGATAAATTGATGTGAAATACGCTTTCGTGAGCAAATTGAAAATTTCTTTGTCTATCTCCGAATTATAATTTTTAAAAAACCCTTCACCGCTGGCTTTAAGTTTTGCAATAACCGAAGGAAGTTCCCCAGAATCTTTGTATTTTTTATAATTAGTGATCAAGTCATTAAATGATCGCGCTAGTTTAAAATACTCTGGGCCAACCGAAAGATATTCAATTCCCATAGCATACTTGAATTCAAAATCGCTTTGATTAGCAACAAGATCATTCATTTTTTTAATAAGAGTGCCATATTTCCCTGACCATGCTGGATTAGCCAGTGCTCTATCCGTATATTCTTTTTCTCGCTGAATTTTTATGCTCACACCATCCAAATTTTGCAAGCCTTCAATTTGGCCGATCCATTTCTTCCATGCATTTGCGATACTTGCTTGTTTGGCCGAATATTGTATTCGGATTAAATCAGAGCTACGCATCCCTTTATCTATTACTCCCAAAGATAAATCCCTCATATGAATTCGAGCTGGGCGTTCTTTTTCGATTATAAATTTTAAATACGAAGAAACCACATGTTGTTCTGTCGTACCTGGGAAACCATAAACGAGGGTAAAATCCCCCACATGCCTATCTTTCATTGAAATTGGCAAATAATGAAGTGGCGAATAAGGAACATTAGTTTCACTGAATGGGGCAGGCTGGTTATTTTCACCTACATAAATTCGGAAGACAGAAAAATCACCTGTGTGTCTGGGCCACACCCAATTATCTGTATCCCCACCAAATTTTCCGATTGAATTAGGCGGTGTACCAACAAATCGGACATCCAAGAACTCTTCTTTTACCATTAGATAATAGGCATTGCCGTAATCAAATGCTTTTACCTCCGCGACGTAATGGGTTCCTGCAACTGCAGCAGCTGCAATTTTTTTCATAACTGCTTCCATCGATGCATTGTCCGCTCTGGAACTTACTCCGCTTAATATAGCATTTGTAACGTCTTCTATTCTAACAATTCGCGAGGCAGTTAGACCAGGATTTTTCAACTCTTGACTTTGATTTTGCGCCCAATAACCATTTCTTAAGTAGTCATTTTCAAGTGATGAATGAGATTGAATTTGAGAATATCCACAATGGTGATTCGTCAATAGCAGGCCTTTACTGGAAACTAATTCTGCCGTGCACCCGCCGCCAAATTGAAAAATAGCATCCTTTAAACTGGAATGATTAACACTATAAATTTCGTCAGCACTCAATTTCATTCCTTTCGCCTTCATATCCGACTCAAAGGCGGCAATTAAAGAAGGAATTAGCATGCCCTCATCCGCTAAGGCGATGTGAATATTTACGAGAAAGAGTAGCAGAATGCTAGTTAATTTTTGTTTTGACATAAGCTGAAAAGATATCTATTTTAAGTACGAAGATAAACGTAAGTTTTAATCCATGAAATACTAGGTATAATTATCTTTTCATTTGTGTATTTTTGCATGAAAAAAAAGTGAAGGTCTTTAACGGCATAGATAAACCCATAGATTGTCAAAAACCAATTGTTACGATTGGAACATTTGACGGGATGCACCTCGGCCACCAAAAAATAATTAAGCAATTAATTCTAGCAGCGAAAAAAATTAATGGAGAAAGTGTGTTAATCACCTTTTATCCTCATCCGAGAAGCATTATCAATAGTGATGAGCCACTTAAACTTCTTCAAAACCAAGCCGAGAAAATAAACAAACTCGAAGAACTTGGCCTTGATCATTTAGTGGTCATTCCGTTTACCAGTGAATTCTCTAAATTAACCGCTGTAGAATTCGTACAAAGTATCATTAAAGATAAATTACACTGTCATACCTTAGTCATTGGATATGACCATCATTTCGGAAATAACAGAGAGGGAAATCTTGCGTTTTTGCAAGCGAATGCAAAAAAATTCGACTTTGAAATCATTGAAATCCCAGCGAAGGAAATCGATGCCATTAAAATTAGTTCGACAAAAATTAGAAGTGCCTTACTTGCTGGAACTATTGAAATAGCTAATGCCTATTTAGGCTATCCTTACGAATTGAATGGCGTGGTTGTTTCAGGAAAAAAACTGGGTCGCAAAATCGGATTCCCAACAGCAAATATTTCCCTAACTGACACCAATAAACTCATCCCACAACTCGGCGTTTATGCCGTAAAGGCAGTTTTACATGGACAAACGCTACACGGGATGCTAAATATTGGAACGAATCCCACGGTTGAAGATTCCGCTAGTATAAAATTAGAAGTGCATCTTTTTGATTTTAATTCCGATATTTACCATGATGAGCTTAGCATACAACTTTATAGTAAAATTCGGTCTGAGCTTAAGTTTGACAATTTACAGGCCTTAACCACGCAATTGCAGCAAGATGAAATCGTTGTTCGGAATTATTTTTCTTTGCCTTAGTTCATATGGCTTTTCGCAGCAGGCAACTATGCGGATTTACTCCCTTGATGAAGCGCTGCTTGTTAGCCCTGACAGCGTTTACAGCATAGATCTAAGTCGAAAAAAATTAAGTGTTCTTCCTGCGGAACTTTTCCGTTTTCGCTCCTTAAAAACACTCAACCTTTCCAAAAACAAACTTTCATCACTCGGCGATAGTTTATCGCTATTCACCCAATTAGAAACCATTAATATTTCATCCAATAAATTTGAAGATTTACCATCTGTTCTTTTCAAATTAGATCGCTTACGCTATTTATTTGCCTCAAAAAACGACATAACGAGTATACAAAATGAAATACAATATTTGTCATTACTGAAGGAAATCGATTTATATGACAATCCCATTGCCGATATTGGAACGGGGCTGCAGCAATTAAAGGAACTAGAAAAACTTGACCTACAAGGC
>JBILCD010000075.1:0-10414 GCA_044353285.1 Crocinitomicaceae bacterium
AGTTCCGGTATTTTAATGGCTTATTAAATCTATTATTGAATATCCTAAAGTATTCACCGCATAAAATCCAAAAAAATTTTTGGCTCTTCACAAATTCATTTCGATATTTTTTATCAAGTTTCCACATCAGAATAGAATTTGTTACCAAATTAATGAAATGTAGCGAAAGGTATAATAAAAGGCCCAATGAACCATGTGTTTTTTTAAAAAGTAAGGCGCCGGATAAATACCGTTGTTTTATATTCCAGTCTTTATTGATACTACTTCCTTCCTCTAAGTGATAAATAAATATATCATCATATATTTTCAATTTGAGGCCATTTTTCAATAATCTGTAGCACCATTCGAATTCTTCTGCATACATAAAAAAATCTTGGTCAAAGTAACCAAACTTATCTATTTTCTCCTTTTCAAACATCATAAATGCTCCATGGATAGCCATTATATCATTAGAATCATTTTTTTTGCTTGATCTAAAGAAATAGTCGTAAAATAAATTATAACTCAGAATTTCCTTATAAGAAGCATTTTTTGTGTAAAAACTTTTTTGAAGAGAGCCATCTTTGTTTAATAATTGACAAGTAATTATACCAGTATTATCACAATCTGATTTCAATCTTGATAATGCATTTTGAATTGCATTGTCGATGATAATAGTATCAGAGTTCAAGAGTAAAATAAATTCACCTTTACTTTTTTTAATACCAAGATTATTTGCTCGACCAAAACCTTCATTTGACTGATTGTTAATCCATATTACTTCTGTGAATTTTTCAGTAACGAAGGCTTCACTATTATCTTGAGAATCATTATCTACTACAATGATTTCGAAATTCAGGGTGGAATTTTGCTTGTAGATAGATTCTATACAATCAAAAGTAATTGTAGGAGTTTTATAATTTACTATGATGATT
Organism: Crocinitomicaceae bacterium; assembly: GCA_044353285.1. GTDB lineage: Bacteria > Bacteroidota > Bacteroidia > Flavobacteriales_D > Crocinitomicaceae > UBA952. The sequence continues at coordinate 915 of JBILCD010000075.1, forward strand.
GATAAATCAAGCATTTGAAATTCGTTTTTTTAATGCAATCAAAATGGGTCTAAATCCGAAAGGAGATAGCGTATAAAGAAATTTAATAAAGGTTCCTTTTCTTGTTTGATTATTATACCTATTAAAGTAGATATAAATAAGATAATCTGAATATTTCCCTTTTAACTCTTTACTTCTAGCAATATTATAAATGTATTTGGTAATCTCTGCATTCTCAAAATATGCAAATATTTGATTTTCAGAACTTTTTCTTACTGTTAATTCGTGTGTTCTAAAATAATTCAATTCCTTGTCTATATATTTAATTTGCCCTTTTTCAATAACCTTTATCCAAAAATACCAGTCACCACATAACTTAAATCTTGACATGATTTTTTCAATGTTTGGTGCGCACTTTTTATTAAAAAGAACACTACTTGCATTTACAATATGATTGAAATTATACATTTCTTTGGTTATAAATGCAATTGGATTAATCTTTCCTTGGTGAATGTCTAATTCATTTAAAAAAGAAGGATGAGGGAAATAATCACAACCAAGAAAAGATCCTGTTGCGCCCGTAGCGTCAATAATTTTTGATCGTGTAAAGATGAGAGATGTGTTACTATCGGCATAACTCATTGTGGAAGATAAAAACGCTGGATGAGCAACATCATCACTTTCTGCAATCCAAATCCATTCGCCTTTTGCAAGTTTTAAGCCTTTATCCCATTGTTTAAAAGTACTACCACTATTTTGTGAATTGTATTCAATATGTACTACTTTTTCGTGATTACGATATCTCTCGATAACTTCTTTTGAATGATCCGTAGACTTATCATCTAGAATGATTACCTCAAAATTGTCAAATGATTGATTGAGAACAGAGTCAATTCTCTCTTTCAGAAAGGGTGCATGATTGTAATTTGGAATTATAACACTAACTAAGGGATTCAATGACACTTGTCCACTCATGCTTAAATCTTTCTTCAGAGAATTTCGTAATGGCATAAAGGTAGCAATTTTCTGCTATGCGGCTTAATTCCTCGGGATTCGAATGGAGTTGTTTTAGTATGGCTATAGTTTCAGAAACACAATTTGCAGGGCTCGTTAAATAACCATTTTGATTCATTTGAATTTGACTTGGAACATCCCCAACGGCTGTTGCTATTGGAACACAAGAAAAAGACATCGCTTCTGCAATTACTTTTGGAAATCCCTCAGAGGATGAAGTATTAACAAGAATATGAGATTTACGATAAATCTGCTCTATTAAAGCCCTGTTGCTTAATGTCCCATACCAATTTATTTGATGGCTTTTTACCTCAGGATAATCTGTATGATCAGGACCAACAATATGAATTTCTAACGGCAATCCGTCTTTGATTAATTCTTGTATAATCTCCAAGAAATACTGGAACCTTTTTTCATTGGAGTCACGACCAATAAAAAGAACATGCATTTTGTCATTATGCTTTGTAATCATTCCTTCTGAAGGAAAGGAAACACAATGATTAATTACAGTAATTCGATCCTTAAAAGCTGAGCTATGCCCAACTTCTTTGTAAAGCGGATCTATCCATTTCATTAATCCCTCAGAAATCAGTACGCGCTTGTCTATACGAGGAACCCAATCATTAAGAAGATACACCGGATCGGCAGCGTCATTGTTAGAATTATTGTGAACAATATCGATTATTTTCACATGCGGCCCTAACTTATCGATTATAAAATCAATAGATTCTCTATGCCAAAAAATAACAATTGGATTTTCTGAACGGTTAATTTTTTTGGCAAGAAAACGAATAAATATTGTTTTAATCATTCTTCCCAACCTTGGCGCTTCCAAAAAGCGATCAAGAAAAGTGACTGGTCCATATTCCTTAAATTCAGTCAGCATTGCCATTCCCTCCTGCTTGGCTTTTGTTGATTGGCTGTATTCTCGGCCTTTCCAAACATTTGAACTATATCGAATAAAAATCTTGACAGGATAAACCTTCAAAGCTTTAATCACATCTAAATGAACCATTTCTGTCCCACCTATTGATAATAAAGGCATAAAAAAAAAGATTTCCTTTTGATTAGTCATTTATAGGTTTTGATTTGTGACTTTTGAAAAAAATTCTAAATACTTATTGTAGCAAGTATCCATTTCAAACTGATTCGAAACAATCTTACAGTTCTCTTTTTGTTCTTGTAAAATATTAGGGTTAATTAGATACTTTTCAATCGCATCTGAAAATCTCTTCACCTGTTCGTCGAATTCAACGTCCTGAATATTGACAATTGTTCCCGCATGCACACCATTATATTGAATCATATTAGGGATTTCAGCATGTTGAGTTGAGATCACAGGAATATCAAACATAAGAGACTCAATAATAGTATTCGGCAAACTTTCTCCGGGATAGTAAGTCGGAAAAGCTACTAGATCAATGGCTGCAAGAAATTCATCAATTGGATCCATTAAACCAAGAAATTGAATTTTTTTATGCTCCGCATACTTTAATTTAAGGTAATTCATATAGTTCGTTTCTGAAAAAGCGAGCATTAAAGTGATGTGTTCATATTTATCTTCCAATCGTAAAAATGCCTCTATTAAAATGTCCCACCCTTTGCTTTCTACTCCTCTGGCAAACATACCAATGTTAAGCTGAGTCACTTCACGATTTTTTACGCTTTGTTCTTTTCGTTCGTAACCATAATAGATTTTCTCTAATTTTAAATTACTGATCTCAACATGTTGTAAGATTTCAAGATTTTTGTCGGCACAATAAATTACGTTTTTTGATTTTGAAAGTACCTCTTCTGCACGTTCTATAAAATTATTATTTAATATTTTATTTCTCGTGGCCTTTGTTATTTGATCAAGTTCACCATCATCATTAGTATCTTTATACAGATAATATTCATAAGGTCCGTGCATTGAAATCACGTGAGGGATTGTAAGATTTTTTGAGAAAAAATCATCCGTTTCGAAAAGATGACTATTTAATAGATCAGGTTTAAAATTGATAATTTTTTGCTTGGTTTTGTTTTCAATAAATTCTTTCCTCCAGTCTAATTTTCCAAAAATCATAGCGGCTCTATTCATTTTCCAAAGAAAAAAATCTAAGAATCGATTAGGCAGATAAGGTCCAATCAATTCAGCACTAGAAAAAGTATCACCAAATATTATTTTCACGCGATTTATATGCTTTTCTTCAATCGGCAATAAAGAAAATAGCGCAATATCATGTCCCTTAAATGAAAAGTATTTGGCGAGCCTTAACATGAAGTTTTCAGCACCTGCATTATCAAAATTATTAATACCAAATACTAACCTCATTTATTAAACTTTCTTGAAAATTGCAACAATTGTATATCCTTTTAATCGCTTTGGAACTATCGCATTAAAAAGAGCAGGGAATCGAGAAATACTACGCAGTAAAAAGGGTAATTTGCCCAGAACAGTTGCGTAATGCGCTTTAAAATCTTTTAACTGTGAGGAATCTAATGGTGTAAACAAAACTTTTTCAAGCTTCATAGGATAGAATTTCTGTAATGCTAAAAACACCTTCTTGTTCCATAAACCCATATGATGAGGGGGGAGATTAAGAATATTGTAAAGATGACCAAAGGAATCATTATTTGGAACAGAAACAATGAAAGACCCACCTTCTTTTAACAATTTTAAGGAATTCATTATAAAATAATCAACATCAGCTAAATGTTCCAGTAATTGAAAAGCACAAACCACATCAAACAAAGATTCATTTTGATCTGCGTACTCGTGCAAAGGTGATGATAGTACATCCAAACCTTTTTCAATGCATATTTTTATGGCTTCTTGATTTAACTCTAATCCTTTACAACTTATTCCATTTTTTTTGAAATTCTCTAATGCATAGCCATTTCCACAACCTAATTCTAGTAAGGAAGATCCTGCAGCTATCAAATTAGAAACTGCACCAAACTCCCAACGGTCCTTTAAATAATAAAAATCAATGTTTTGTAAATGTTTGTAAATATCCTCTTTCCCTTGAATTGAAAATGGATAATAAAATCGATAATTAGTATCTAAACACCTAACAATAAATACTTCTTCTAGTTCATTAAAACAAGAAGATGCATCAAAGTTAAATTGATCTGAATATAAGCTTATAATCTCTTTGGAACTGATGATTTTTTCTACTTCTGTATTAGTGGATCCCGTAATCGGACTTTTAATTTTTTCTTGCATTATTATTCATTAAGATATCAGGGACCATTGATAGTCATCTATATACCGAGCATGGTTTGGAATCCAATAATAATCTCGTATTTCGTTAAGGACAACCACTTCAAAAGGACAAATATTTTCCAATGTTTCAAAGTGATTTTTCGTTGATAATTCAGCAAAATAAACCGTAAGACTATATTTTCCAGGATAAAGCCGAAGTTTTGGAAATGCACATTTTAATTTAAACACACCTATTTCATTACAAAAAGGCACTTCACTATCGATGTTTAAGACATGAGTTATGGGTGTCCCTTCATTATCAACAATTTGAAAAGAAACCGCAGCGCCCTTTAAAAGTTGATTTGTTTCAATATCAAAAGTAATGGCAAAAGGTTTATTAACCTGATGAATATTTGTGGATTCACTTGAATGAATTTCTACCTTCTTAATATAAGGATTATCCTGTTTAGTTGAATTAATGTATATCTCATTACTATTACAAAGATATTTTTGTATTGCTACATTGGTATCGCCAAAATATTCAATCATCCCATCATTCAACAAGATACATTTTTTAGTAAGGGCCGAAACAGCTTGCATATTGTGGCTAACAAATAAAACCGTTCTGCCAGAATTAGCCACTTCACTCATTTTCCCCAAGCATTTTTTTTGAAAATCTGAATCGCCAACAGCTAGTACCTCGTCAATAATTAGGATTTCTGGCTCTAAGTGTGCGGCAACAGCAAAAGCTAATCTCACATACATCCCTGAGGAATAATGTTTTACTGGAGTATCTAAGAATTTTTCCACACCCGAAAACGCAACAATTTCATCAAATTTAGAGATGATTTCCGTTCGCTTCATACCGAGAATGGTACCATTTAAAAATATATTTTCTCTCCCCGTTAATTCGGGATGAAAACCAGTGCCAACCTCTAATAGCGATGCTACCCTACCCTTAAGTTCTATTTTTCCTGAGGATGGCTTTGTAATTTGAGAAAGAATTTTTAGTAAAGTGCTTTTTCCAGCACCATTTTTACCAATTATTCCTATGATCTCACCTTTATTTACATCAAAACTGATCTCTTTTAAAGCCCAAAAGAGGGTTGAATTATTCGCTTTTTTTGGTTTAAATATGGAGGATATAGTGTCTCTAAAAGTTGAATCTTTGATGGCACCAAGCGTGTAGCACTTTGCTATTTTTTCGACTTTTATTGCTGTATTCATTTATAGTATCCTCTAAATATGCTAGTTTTGTTTTATAAATATAAAAACAGATAAATCATAAAATTAAAAAAAATCTTTATCTTGGTCACAAAACATTTTTAAAAGACATGAAAAGGACATTGATTCTTTTAATATCGTTAATTTTCGGAACTCAGTTCAATGTTTTTTATGCCCAAAACTCACCATCTAGTATTCCCGGTCTATTTATTTGGCTCGCGGCAGATAATGGTGTTCAGACCTCAGGAAATGAGGTTACTTCATGGAGTAATCTGACTGGTTCGGGAAACAATTTCTCTTCTGTAAATACCTCTTTAAGACCCAAATTTGTTTCTACTTCTAATCTGAATGGTTTGCCGTATGTCAATTTTGATGGCACTGATAATTTACAAACAGCGAATAATTTAACGCTTGGTAATTCGACCATTTTTATTGTTGCTAAACAGAATAGCGGTGAATCCGATTTTTCACGAATTATGGATCATGGGTACAATACAGGCTTTTGGATTGGTCGAACAGGTAATACTGTTGGCGGAGGCTTTATAGAAACCGGAGCACCTTTCGGAAATTTTCAATCTGTTGCCAATTCCCAGCCTTTTATATTATCCTACACAAGAAATAATGGAACCACAAATTATCATTTAAATAAGGTGCCGTTTACAACTCCTTCCCGAACAACTGGCCCACAACAAACAAATACGAATAAAATATTTCTAGGATCAACAATTACTGGAGACAACTTTGGAAAAAAAGACATTTTTGAAGTAATCATTTATAATTTGGCTTTATCAAGTCAAGATAGAATTGCAATTGAAACATATCTGTTAAACAAATATTCAAGTAATATAAGCTTAGGGCAAGATATTAATGCTAGTAATTTTTGTCCTGTTACCTTAACAGCCCCCGCCGGATTTACAAATTTGCTATGGTCTACTGGTTCTACAGCTAACGCGATTTCCGTAAATCAAACTGGGGCCTATTGGTTGCAAGGAACAAATCTATTTGGCGTTGTTTCTCGAGATACCGTATTACTTAATTATCCAGTTATTGGCGCACCTACTAATACTTCTATTTGCATAAATAACACTGTTCAATGGAATACTGGTTTGGGACCTGGTTTCACTTATTTATGGAATACAGGAGCAACAACGCCAACTTTAAGCATTTCAGCGCCTGGATCTTATTCGGTGCAAGTTATGGATGCTTTGGGTTGTATCAAAAATAGTGGCGCAACTACTTTTACAATTGATAATTACTCTCAGAATGTTTTTCTTGGTGCTGACACCTCCTTGTGTGCTGACAATCTAATTGCTTTACAAATTGGTGCACAAGAAACCATAAGTTATGAGTGGAATGGAAACTCAAGTCCCGGACAATCCTCATTTTGGTCTGTGGATACAAGTGGGATTTACACCGTAGAAACAATGAATGCAAATGGTTGTATTGCTCAAGACACCATACAAATAACTATTACCGGTCAAGCACCATTGGCTGATTTCTCATTTCAAAATCAATGTTTTGGCTTACCTAATGCATTTGGTGACTTAAGCGTAGGACTACCCAACGACCCAGTTACCGTTTGGTTTTGGGATTTTGGAGATGGCGCAACAGGAACTATTCCAAACCCGAATCATACCTATCTTTCATCAGGAGTCTATTCGGTAGAATTGTATGCAGAATCTGCTGGGGGATGTGGGGCTTTTCATACAGAAGTGCTAGAAGTCCATAATTTACCCAATGCATCATTCACACATTTGGGAAATTGTGAAGGTCAGTTAGTTAATTTCACAAACACAAGCGTTCCTGGCGATGCTCCAATTTCAACTTATTCATGGAATTTTGACCAACAAGGCACTAATTCTTCGACACTTGCCAATCCATCTTGCTTATTTATGAATTCCGGTAACTTTGATGTTTCTATGGAAGTTAGCGATACCAATGGATGTATCGATACCGTAAGTATTCCAATTAATATACAGGCAAGTCCAAGTGCTTCTTTTACAGTGAACAATGCCTGCGAAGAAGCAAATGTAGTTATCCAAAACAACAGTACTATTGTCAATCCTTTTAGTTTAGTAAATCATTATTGGGAATATGGAGATGGAACTTTCGCTAATAATCCAAGCATTGCAAAACAGTATAATAGCTATGGAAACTATTCCATTCTTTTAGTCGAAACAGGAAGTAATGGCTGTAGCGATAGCACGCAACAAACTGTAACTATTTACCCGAATCCCCAACTTTCTTGGACTATCGGTCCCGCTTGTCAGTATACCTACACGCAATTCACCAATAATTCAACGGTAGCAGTTGGAAATATTACAAATACCGATTGGGTAGTTAATTTACAATTCCCTTTTTCCACTACCACTGCAAGCTATCTGTTTCTTACAACTGGCATTCAATACCTCAATCTCACTGCAACTAGCGATCAAGGATGTATGCAAGATACTTTAATACTAATAAATGTTGCAGGTCCTTTACAAGCTGACTTCACGATTGACCCTATCGAATTAGTGGCAGGCATTAACAGTAATTTCATTAATAATAGTATTGGCGGCAATTCCTACTTATGGGACTTAGGAGATGGCGTTTCTTCTTCCGAAGAAAATGTAATACATAGTTACTCCAATACGGAAATTGGAAACACACTGTCAGTGAGTTTACAAGTATCTAATAACCTTGGTTGCATGGATACGCTTGTGAAAAATTATACCATTGTCGCTCCTAATTTTGACTTAGCAATAAATAATATATATTGTCAGGAGAATTCATCATACTGGACAATCGCGTGTGAAATGAAAAACGAAGGGAACATCATAATAACAGAAGCTAATTTAATACTTACGCTACTAAATGGCCTACCGATTATGGAAGCATGGCAAGGATCATTGTCACCAGGTGAGAGTACTATTTATATATTTCAAAGTCACCCCTCGGCTTATATTGCAACTCAAGATAATTATATTTCATATGTCTGTGTGGAGGGAGAAGGATTTAATGCTTTGAACCTACTCGATGAAGAATTAGCAAATAATACAAGCTGTAAGAATGTTGAAAATGATGGTGTTATTTTATTACCACTTTATCCAAATCCAGGAAATGACTTTTTGGAAGTTAAAGTATTTGTTCCTCAAGCACAGGAATTTGAATTGGGCTTATACGATATTCAAGGACGATTAATCTACAAATACTCAGAAAATGAAGTGATTACTAATGCTGTGAAGCTAATAAACATTCCGACACAAGAGTTATCTTCAGGCAGCTACCTGCTTCGATTAAGCGATGAGACAGGAACTCAAATCCGCAAGTGGGTAAAAGAGTGATTGTTCTACTTTTTAAGGTGCCTGAGGCTCTCGAAGGCCCGCAAAAAAAAGTAGCAAAAAAAACTCGAAAGTGCCATGCGTTCATGCTCTCCAATCATAAGACTTGATCCTTTCGATTCGCTGTGTCTCTCGACTACGCTCGATTCACTCAGCGGGCATCGTGTCCGCCAGGCAGGATCGAGATGCCCTTCTCAGAAGTCTCACACATAATCCGCCATATCACCTTCTACCTTTTTAAAGTAAAAAAGACCGGAAATAAATAAAAATAGTATCATCACGAAGGATACATACATTAAAGAACCCGGAGCTTCACCACCAAAGATTGACCATCGAAATCCTTGAACCACCCCGGCAATAGGATTAAGATAATAGACTGTTGCCGCCCATTTTGGTAATTGTTGCATCGCGAAGTCGGCAGGATATGCAATTGGAGTAATATACAAACCAATTTGAACCATAAATGGAACAACATGCTGAAAATCTCTATAGCGAACTGTTATAGCGCTCAGCCAAATTCCAACTGCTAAGGCGGCTAGCATTCCAAAAAAAAGAAATACTGGCGCTAGCCACACATTTGAACTTGGAACAATTCCATAATAGAACATCAAAAAAATCATGATTAAAAGTGAAATGCCCAAATCAATTAATCCAACAGCAGCTTTTGATAAAGGAATAATTAAGCGTGGAAAATAGATTTTTTTTATCATTCCTTGACTTGCAATAATAGAAGAACCTGCATTGCTTATAACGAAGGAAAAATAGGTCCAAAT
>JBILCD010000076.1:0-10333 GCA_044353285.1 Crocinitomicaceae bacterium
TTACAATTTCGGTGGCTAATTCTTTTGCTCTCTTTTCAATCATTTGTTCCAATGATTCATGCTTGGAAACAAAACCATAAACCAATTTCATGTCTATTGCATTTGCAGCATCACGCAGAGAATTGAGCGTAATGGTTCCATTTGCCTCTCGTTCTTCAATTTCTTTTACACTTTGTGGCGAAATACGCAAACGATCACCCAATTGACGCAAAGACATTTTTAACGAATTTCGAAACGTATTGATCCACCCTTTGGGGGGAATTACGGTTTCTTTCAAATTCTTAAAAGTCTCTATTTTCTTATCCGTTTGCTGTAAGAGCAGCTGTTGTTTATTGTTGTTCATAAGGCTATAACCTAAAAATTAAAAACAAATTTAAGGGTATTACCTGAAATAAACAAATTTAATTTAAGGTTATTGCCTGAAAATAGTATAAAAAAAAAATTTAATGCTGTTTATCGAAATTCGGTGGTATTTTGGTGAGAGTTATTACTCCAGCATATAAAGAAGTAATGTTAATTTATTGCCTGTATTATTTTTGACACCTTTTTTTCTTTTCCATTCGGTCTTTTATATCTCAAATAGGCATCACAATTAATCAAAAAAAGTTCATTATTAACGAAAATCAATAGGGTAACAAATAGGGTAATTCTACTAAGCATTTCATACTCATTTTCGTAATTGTGTATTCAGAATTGATAGATAATATTTTTCATGCGCTTCTTTTAATAATAAATAGGTAGTGAAATGATAATATAAACTTTATTTTGTAATTTTTTGAAATTTAAATCGTATCCTTACACATAATTTATACCAAATAATATGAAGGTTCTAATAGGATTTCTTTTTTTATTCTCAATCAGCTTAACCTTTTCACAACTTTATACCCCTGGTTCAGGAGTCTCGGATATTGATGGCAATAACTACCCTACTATTAATATCAACGGACAAGAATGGATGGCAGAAAACCTAAGAACCACCACTTACGCCAATGGCAACCCAATACCAAATGTAACAGACAGTGCGCAATGGTCAAGCTTAACCACAGGTGCCTGGACACATTACAACAACGACAACCAATACGAAAACCCTTATGGTAAGTTGTATAACTGGTACACCGTAGCAGACACACGCAATGTATGCCCAACAGGCTGGCATGTGCCAACAGATGCAGAATATACGCTTCTGACCGATTATTTGGGAGGTGAACCTGTTGCTGGAGGTAAAATGAAGGAAGCTGGCACTTCGAATTGGGCGAGCCCAAATACTGGGGCCACCAACTCAAGTGGCTTTACAGGACTTCCGGGCAGCTATCTTAATGGAGAATTTATATTCCTTGGTATTAGCGCATTCGGTTACTGGTGGAGTTCATCAGCAGAGTCCAATATTTCTTATTACGCTTGGAGCCGCAGATTGGACTTCATAAATGGCGAGGCATTAAGGGCTGACTACACCAAGCAGGAAGGCTTGTCTGTGCGTTGTATGAGAGAGTCCACAAGTGGTTTAAATCTAATTAATCCATCACAAAAAAAACTTGTTAAGATTTTGAATATAATGGGACAAGAGACAACTGTAAAAACTAATGAAATATTGTTTTATCTATTTGATGATGGAAGTATTGAGAGGAAAATAACCGTTGATTAACTCAGAATACTAGACATCTTTATCTAAATATCCCATAAATATTTTGGCATTTCAAATTTGATTTCCGCTGTTTTCTGCGCTATTGCTTTTTCGATGCGTTCCTTGGAATTTTGCTGATTCTTCAACGTCATAGTAGCATGTGTTCGCATTACAATTTCGGTGGCTAATTCTTTTGCTCTCTTTTCAATCATTTGTTCCAATGATTCATGCTTGGAAACAAAACCATAAACCAATTTCATGTCTATTGCATTTGCAGCATCACGCAGAGAATTGAGTGTAATGGTTCCATTTGTCTCTCGTTCTTCAATTTCTTTTACACTTTGTGGCGAAATACGCAAACGATCACCCAAACGTTATAAACAAAAGATCCCTAACTTTCGTTGAGGATTTAAAAGAAGTTACAGAATGGGAGTAAAAAAATAATTCATAGAAAAGAGTGAGAATGAGAATAAAAATGAGAGCGAAGTAAAACAAAACGAGAATGACGCTCTCGTTCTCATTCTCTTTTTGTTTTGTGGAGTCGGAGGGGTTTACCGAAAGTTATTTTCTACGATCATTCTTCACTTGAAAATATACATCGGCATAAACTTCTCACCCCTCATTAAAATTATTTGAAACAAAAAAAGGAAACACTTCTGTTTCCTTTTTTTTAATCGTGGAGTCGGAGGGGTTCGAACCCTCGTCCAAACGACGAATATTCCAGCTTTCTACATGCTTATTTCTTGATTGATTTTCGATTGTGAGACGGACAAGAACACCCAAGCCCACAACTTAGCTTCTAAAGTTTCGCAAGCGCTTAGAAACATCGCGAATGCTAGCCTGATGGGATGAACTTCCGATTGGTAAATCTAACAGGCAGAAATCTACCGGAAGTACTCGTCCAACCTACTAAACTTCGATCGGATTAAGCCAACTAACTATCAGTTAATTAAGCAGCAAGTGCGTATGACGTATTGTCAACTATTGTTCGCAAAAAGATATTTAAGAGGTTCTTTGCAACCCTCTGCATGCTGACACTTGACTACCGCTATCGCTGTCAAATCCAATGTCGACCCCAAAGAACTAAGCCACAAAGGTACGTAATGTTACACGTATTCAATTAACTATTTAATTTCTGAGCAAAAAAAAAGTGAGCAGCGCCCACTTTTGTATCATAATGCTTCTTACTTCTTAATATTCATCCTCGTTAAACAAAAAATCTTCTCTTGAAGGATAATCTGGCCATATTTCTTCAATACTTTCATAAATATCACCTTCATCTTCTAAATCCTGAAGGTTTTCCACCACTTCTAAAGGCGAACCATTACGTATTGCGAAATCAATCAATTCATCTTTTGATGCAGGCCATGGCGCATCTTCTAAATATGAGGCTAATTCAAGTGTCCAGTACATAATGTCAGATATTAAAATTGTATGTTTCGGCAAAAGTAACCTTTATTTTTAATTATGCAATTAATCGAAAATAAACTTTTTGTTTATTTTAATGTTGGACGATTTTTAATGCTTTGGAATCCATTTAACTTCAACAATTCCAATGTCTTGCCCCAGTTTTCTACCTAAGACAAATAGGTAATCACTTAGACGATTCATATAGGATAAAATCAAAGGGTCTACGACAGAGTTTTGCGCTAAAGTAACCACATTTCGCTCAGCCCTTCTGCACACACATCGCGCTATATGACAGATAGATACTATGGAATGTCCACCTGGAAGAATAAAATGCTTCATTTCCGGTAATTTTTCTTCCATTTGATCCATCCAATCTTCAAGAACTACGATGTCTTCTGCATTAATTTCAGGTAGTTTCATCGTTGAATGTTCCGGATCAGCGGCAAGGCAAGAACCCATCGTAAACAATCGATCTTGAATAATAAGTAATTGTTCAATAGCTTGCTGACTAATGGATTGATCTCTCAATAATCCAATGTGTGCGTTCAATTCATCTAAGGTGCCATAGGCTTCAATGCGCAAATGACTTTTAAGCACTTTCGTGCCTCCAATTAGTCCTGTCTGCCCGCCATCACCTTTCTTGGTATATATTTTCATACTATAAGTCTAAGAGTACTTCTTCAATTGATTTATCTTCTTCACAAAGCGTTAAAATTCGCTGAATCACTTCATCCATCAAGGAGTCAGGGCAAGAAGCACCTGAGGTAAGCGCGATGTTTATATGCGGTAAATCGGGCAAAAATGAAGGCCGCTGCTCCACAAATTTCTGATGGATATTAAAACTATGGATTTCATTTTTTGAAATGATTTCGCTTTCGTCTTTGATAAAATAGGTGGGAAATTTTGATTCTAATATTTCTACCAAATGAGTTGTATTAGAGCTATTGTAGCCGCCAATTACAATGGCTAAATCATACTCATTATCCATTAATGAAAGGGTAGAGGTTTGATTATCGTTTGTGGCATAACAAAGTGTATCCCGCGTGTCTGCCATGTGATTTTTGATATTTTCGGCTCCAAATTTTTCAATTAATACAGAACGAAGATAAGCAGTGATTGACTCTGTTTCAGTGGCAAGCATGGTGGTTTGGTTTACCACACCAATTCTCGCTAAATCTAGCTCAGGATTAAAATTAACTGTATATTTCCCTTCAAAATAAGGATAGAAATTGGCTAGTTCAATATCTCCGGATATTATTTTTCCTAAATAAACAGCTTCCTCCATGTCTTTAATGACAAGAGATGGTGAAATCGCTGCACTCCGAGAAAAAGTGGCTCTGGTTTCTTCATGTTCGGCTTTACCGTGGATAATTATGGTATGTCCTTGTGACCCCAATTTCCCAGAGCGGTTCCATACTTTCTCTACAAAAGGGCAAGTTGTGTTATATGCTTGAATTTCACAGCCAATAATTTTCAAGCGATCTTCAATTTCTAAGGTTGTTCCGAAGGCAGGAATAATAACGATGTCTTCAGCTTTCAAGGACTCAAAGCTTATTAATTGTTTTCCATCCGTATCTTGTAAAAAATCAATGCCGATTTTAGTTAAATCATCATTAACCGCAGGATTGTGAATCATTTGGCTAAGCAAGTAAATTCGTTTCTCGGGATTCTCTTTAATAGCTTTATAAGCAATTTCAATGGCATTTTCGACGCCGTAGCAAAATCCAAAATGACGCGCCAAATGAAATGAAACCTTATTAAAATGAAGAACTGATGGTGAAAAATCTTGTTTTCTCGGGTCTTGTATTTTACGCTTAGCTTTTACGTGACTAATGATAGGCGAACGATAAAAAGAAGGTACATCAAATTTTTTCATACTAAGGCCTTAACCAATTAAGCGTAACATTGTTCACACTCGAACAAAGATAAAAAAGAAAAGGCTACCAAATGAAATGATAGCCTTTTCTTACTCAATTGAATTATTTAATAGATTTCTAAGTTTTTATCTTTTGGATGTTTCACTTTAAAATCATAATCAATTACTTTCTTTTCTTTAGGTTTTAGCGTAAATGACCATTCGAGTAATCCAGTTCGATCGTCAAATCTACCTTTGGCAAAATTATCTGATTCAATGGTGATTTCTCCATTTTGTGTAATAGGCAGTTGATCTTGCACCACAATGTCGATAGCACTCGATTTCTGATTGCTTATTTCAATGGAGTAGGCAAAGGTCCGTTCTCGTTTATCGCCTATGATTTTATCTTTTAACTCTTTTTTCAAAAGTGTTCGTTTCACAATGATACTAGGGTCTTTTCCAAGTGATAAATTCAAGGTGTCATCCATGTTCGTAGGATCAATATAGGTTTCACCAATATATGAACCGTCAAAGAAAATATTTGCCTGCCCAGGAACTAGTTGAAGATTTTCCAACTTTGTCATTTGAGCCACAAGATAAACAGATGCATCAAGTTTTGGAACGGCGTAATATTTAAATTTAGTATCCAACTCAGCTGTTTTAATAAGGACAATATGACTGTCGCTATTCGATTTGATGGAGTAGGGCAGGTCGATTTTAAATTCTGCAGAAATTAATCGGTGAACAACAGTAGTGAATTCATCCGCTCCCATGATATTTTTTTCATCATCCTGTTCCTCACCGTAAGCATATCCTCTATTGAAAAGCGCTTGAGATGTAACTTGCACTTCTTGTAATTGATCCATTTTACCCTTTTTATTACTTTCTAATTTATAAAGATTATAATCAATATACCAAGGATTTAAAGTTGGTTTGGTTTTATTTACGTTTGGATTATTCGTTGAAATGGTTAAACCAACATTTTCCCAATCGAGTCCAGTTGTTTGATATACCTGAGCTTTATAGGTTAAGTTAATCTTTCCCGTATTGGAATCGCTTCTTAAATCATAAAGGGGAGTCCATCCGGCATTTGAAACTACATATGAAAAATTTAGCTTACCAGTGACTGCTGTTTTTGCGGATACGGTAATCGTAATTCTTGGAATCGGAACAAGATTATTGTCAATTACTCCATTGTTATTTAGGTAGTTCCTTAAATCATTTAGTCGAGTATCCATGGCTGTTTTCTTTGTCATTTTATCTTGCTTCTTTTTTTCAAGCGCCAACAATTTTTTATTCAATTCAGTCATCTTTGTCGCATAATATTCTACCGTCTGTTTCAGCAAGTTGATGGAGTCATTTACTTTACCGATACTCCTGACCATTCCATTTGATGAGATAATCTGCTTAGAAGCAACTAAGACATTGATTTCGTCTTGAATATCCTGAAGGTCATATCCTACTATTCGCAAGGAATCTTCCAATAATTGAATATCGCGCTTTGTTTTAAGGTCAAGACCATTATTGGTGTAATTTGGCTGAGGATAAAATAAAGAATAGCGTGTATCTAAAATTACTAAGTCGCCAATTCCCTTTACCTGAATACTTTTCGGGTCAATAAAAGAACTGATTCCCTCAATAATGATCTCGGTAACGCCAATTTTAACCGAATAATTTGCTTTGTGATGCAGTTGTGCGCCTTGCGCATATACTGTTACATCAGTCAGTGTAGACTTGATGATTTCTTTTTCTGTTGCGTGTAAGCAATTGCTAGATAAAACTAGACAAAAAGCAATAAGGATTTTTTTCATAGGATTAGTTTTTATGCGCTTACATACGCATTTGTGAAACGTTCAAAAGGTCTTGAAATTAATGTGTAAGTGCTTGAATTTCAGCGACAATACGAAGTGCGAGTTGATCAGCAAGTGCTGAATCCTTGCTTTCAGCATAGATACGAATAATGGGCTCAGTATTACTTTTACGAAGATGCACCCATTCTTTCCCGATATAAATTTTTACTCCATCTGTTGTATCTACTTCTTCGTGCGCATATTTATTCGCCATTGCAAGTAGAATGGCGTCAACATCCGTGGTTGGGGATAAATCAATTTTATTCTTTGAAATAGAATACGCTGGAAATTGATCCCTAAAATCAGTTAATGGTTTTTTATTTTCTGCCAAATGCGATAAAAATAAGGCAATTCCAACCAATGAATCCCTTCCATAATGAAGATCAGGATAGATTACACCGCCATTTCCTTCACCACCAATTACGGCGTTGATTTCCTTCATTTTAGCAACCACATTTACTTCGCCAACCGCAGCTGCAGCATAGATTTGGCCTTTTTCTTCGGTGATATCGCGTAGTGCGCGAGTAGATGACAAATTTGACACTGTGGCACCTGGCGTTTTCGATACTACATAATCAGCTACAGCAACCAATGTGTATTCCTCCCCGAACATCGAACCGTCCTCACATACAAAAGCGAGACGATCAACATCAGGATCAACTGTTAAACCGAAATCAGCTTTTGTTTCTACAATCTTATTAGAAAGATCAACGAGATGTGCAGGAAGCGGTTCAGGATTATGTGGGAATTCACCCGTAGGATCGCAATATAATTCTATAACCTGTTCAACGCCTAAGGCCTTAAGCAAGGCAGGGACAAATATACCACCACTCGAATTAACGGCATCGACCACAATTTTGAAATTTGCTTTCTTTATAGCCGGGATGTTTACAAGTGCTAAAGCTAAAATGGCATCAATGTGTTTCTGTAGGTAAGAGTCATCATGGATAACTGTGCCGATTTGGTCAACATCACAAAAATCAAATAACTCATTTTCAGCTATATGAAGAACTTCTTCTCCATCTTTACCTGAGATAAATTCCCCTTTATTATTTAATAATTTTAAGGCGTTCCATTGCTTTGGATTATGACTAGCCGTAAGAATTATCCCGCCGTTTGCATTTTCGAGTGGGACAGCAATTTCAACTGTTGGTGTTGTTGATAATCCAAGATTAATGACGTCGATACCAAGTCCGATAAGCGTAGAAACGACTAAATCCGAAATCATAGGTCCTGAAATACGTGCATCTCGCCCTATGACAACTTTTACTTTTTTAGTACTTGATTGTTGGATTAACCATGAACCATAAGCGGCAGCAAACTTAACAGCATCAATAGGAGTGAGGCCATCATTTACTTTTCCTCCAATAGTACCTCTAATTCCAGAAATTGATTTTATCAGTGTCATCGGTCAAAACTTAGTATTTCTTTTTCAAACCTACCATATGTAAGCAGGCAACAGCGCATTCAATTCCTTTATTGCCATGAATGCCTCCAGATCGATCAATTGATTGCTGTACATTTTCATCCGTAAGTACGCAAAAAGCAATTGGTTTACTGTGTTTTAGCATAACATCCATTAATCCATGGGTAGTTCCGGCGCATACAAAATCAAAATGCTTTGTTTCGCCTTGAATTACAACACCAATAGCAATGACGCCATCAAATTTATTTGTCTCCAACATCAGTTGACAAGCAAGTGGCAATTCAAAAGCACCTGGCACATATTCAATTGTGATATCGTGTTCCTTTACCCCATTGTCAAGCAGAGTCTGATGCGCTCCTAAGAGTAAGTTCGAGGTAATCTTTTCGTTCCAAGTAGAAACAACAATGCCGATTTTAAAACCGGCACCATTAGGAACAAAGTCCTTATTATATGAAGATAAATTAGTTCCTTCCGTGGCCATTACTTTGCCTTATTACTCGAAACTCTCGCAATGTATTTATCGATTGTAAAAATATTTTGTGAGGCATATTCAGGAAATTCATCCCTAATTCGAATATAATGTTCAGAAGCTACACTATACTTTTTTAATTGTTCTGCAACAGCACCTGCCTTGAATAAGTACATTGGAGTGGTTAAATTATTTTCCCCTGCTATTGAAGCTTCCTCGTAAAGTTTAAGTGCAGCATCGTATTTTTTTAATTCTACGTTACAATCTCCCTGAAGACCAATGCAAAAAACAGATATATAAGTATCATCAGTATTCACTTCTTTTAAGCTATTCAAGGCCTTAACGAATTGACCTTTTCCCATGTAACATTTACCTAAAAGATATTGAGCAATTTCTCCACCGTCATAACCATCATATTTTTTGACAGCAGAAATTAATAAAGGAATAGCCTTGTCAATTTCTCCTTTTTTCATATAATTAAGAGATATCCAATAGCAATCTTTGGACTTCTCATTAGCTGGCTTCCAAATGAACTGTCGATAAGAAAAATAAAGCAAGAGGGAAAGAAATAATCCGCCAATACAATACGTTGCAATTCGAAATTTTTTATTTGATTTAAACGAAGATTTTAATGAATCTAATGAAAATGTATCTAACATGCCTATTTTTTAGATTGCAAATTTAGAATTTTTTTTTGATTTTTTTCATATTATTAAAGGTTTAGCGATAAAATTATTAGAGCCTTGTTCGCTCAGAAAAAGAATTAAGAAATAAAAGAATAATTTAATTAATTTAATTTGGTGTTTTTGATATATTTCATTATTGAATTATCTAATTTTACAATCAATGGAAAACAAAGATTCTTCAGTCCTAAAAAAAAAAAATTCAAAGTCTATTATACTTTTAGCTGGATTTAGTTTCATCATCCCATTACTTTTATTAAATATTTACGACTCCTCTTCTTTGGAATTATCATTTTCTGATATAAAATTAAAAAAGATGACAGTGGATTCAGCTGAGCCAGCATTAAATATAAAAACGGCAGTTAAAATTAAGCCTAACTTATTAAAAAATAAGAATTTAAATGCCGATTCTAAGAAAAAGTCGCACAATAATCCCAAATTGGAAGGAGAAAAAAAAGAGTTGTATTTGGCCATTAACCTAGATTCCATAGTTTACACGAAAAAGGCGGACTCAAGTGGTCATCGTATTATGATCATGGGGGATTCTGAATGCGGGGGCTTATTTTCGGTATTGAATGATTATTGTTATCAAAATGGACATGAATTAGTAGCGAGTTTAGTATGGAATTCAGCAACTATTTTAAATTTTGCCTATTCGGACACAGTAATAAAAACGATTAATAAATACGAACCAACCTTTATTTTTATTGTTGTAGGTCTAAATGAAATTTATGCATCAGATTTAAATAAGCGTAAAAGTGCTGCAGAAATTCTTGCCAAGAAAATCAAAGGAATACCTTACGCTTGGATTGGGCCAGCAAACTATGCAGAAGATAATGGCATTAATGCTGCATTTGCTTCCGCTGCAGAACCGGGTAGTTTCTTTCTTTCAAAAGATTTAAATCTACCTAAAGGTCAGGATGGAAGACACCCAAACTCATTAGGATATCAAATTTGGATGGCGGCTATTGCAAATTGGTTAGAAACTGAGGCTAAGTACCATCTAGAGATGAAACATC
>JBILCD010000236.1:0-3451 GCA_044353285.1 Crocinitomicaceae bacterium
AGGCTTTGAATTCTTCTAATTCTGCATCTGAATACCTTGATTTCTCTTGTGCCATTTTACTAATTTTAAGGGTTGCAAATATAGCTAAATAAACATTATTTAGGCAATAAATTAAACTAATTAATAAAATTTATGATAAATATAATCTTATTTCAAAAAGGAATTTTCTTTATTTTCGCTTTATGATTAAATTCTTTCTAGGAAATAGGATAATTGCCTTGTTTTTTTTGCCAATTATTATACTATTATTTCACATACTAAATTATCAATTCCAATTTTACGAGACAGGAACGGAAATTAATTATGGATTTTGGCATGGTTTAATAAACTTCCCTGAACTCTTTAATCAACTATTAGCAGGAGTTTTTGTTTTGTTTAATGCCTCTTACTTAAATTACCTATATAATAATTATAATTTCCAAGAAAAAAACACCTATATTATTTCATTAATTTATGTAGTATTAATTAGTTTTTACTACTCCTTTTATCGCCTAGATGGCATCTTGATTTCCCATACATTTTTTATCCTTGGGTTAACTCAATTGTTTAAATTAAAACAAAACCAAGATGGGAAAGAGGCAGTATTCAATAGCGCTGTTTTTTTAGGATGCGCTTCAACATTTGATCCTTCACTGATTCTTTTTTTCCCTGTTTATATTGTAATGTACCTTATTATTCGTCCGTTCATTTTACAAGAATTAATTCTATTTATTACTGGATTTATATCCCCAATTCTAGTTGGAATAACCTATCTAAAATGGGCAGGTAAAAAATTAACCAGTAAATTATTAATTGACAACAATGGGATTGAACCAAACAAGGACCTCATACTTATTTTAATTTTTATTTCAATATTTTTAATTCTTAGTTTTATTGGAATTCGAAACCGCATAACGAAAAGTTCAAACAGGATAAAAAAACAAATTCAAATTATTTGGATTGTGTTGTTTTTGTCGATTTGTCTTGGTAGTATTCATTTACTTTATTTTAAACAAATTGAACACATAAGTTTAACCACCATTCCCTTAGCCATTCTCTTATCCTATTCGTTTTTAAATAAAAGATATTCCCTTTTAACTACTTTTCTATTTTACTTGACTATTGGATATGCTGTTATTAAGTTTTTCATTCTGACAAATTAGGCAAGCATCTATTTCATTACTTTTGCATGAGACAAATATTTTTATTCTAATTAATCGATTTATAAATGAAATTTGGAGTAGTAACATTTCCAGGGTCAAATTGTGATCAAGATATGATTTATGTACTACAAAAACTGCTAGGACAGCAAGTGGAAACATTGTGGCACAAAGATACTAGCATAAAAAATGTAGACATGGTCATTTTACCAGGCGGATTTAGTTATGGTGACTATTTACGATCTGGGGCAATTGCAAAATTCTCACCCATCATGAAGGAGGTCATTAGGCATGCTAATCAAGGCGGCTATGTTCTTGGTGTGTGCAATGGTTTTCAAATATTAACAGAAGCAGGGTTATTAAGTGGAGCACTATTACACAATGATCAACAAAAATTTATTTGTAAAAATGTTCACCTAAAACCCATTTCGAAATTGGCAGGAATTACCAAAGGATTAGATTTCGATAAAACATATAAAATACCTATCGCTCATGGCGAGGGACGATATTATGCAAATGACACTACAATCAAAGAATTAGAAGATAATGACCAAATATTATTTCGATATTGTCATGAAACAGGTATTGAAAACAAGGCCGCTAATCCGAATGGTTCATTAAATAATATTGCAGGAATAACAAATAAGGAGAAAAATGTTTTTGGGATGATGCCTCACCCAGAAAGAGCTGCAGATACAATATTAGGAAATACAGACGGAAAAAATATATTTGAATCAATCTTGTCATTTTGTTAATCGCTTAGCATGAAAATTTTATTATTAGGTGCTGGTGGTCGTGAACATGCATTGGCCTGGAAGATAGCACAAAGTTCAATTTTAGATGAACTCTTTATAGCTCCAGGAAACGCCGGGACGAGACAATATGGGAAAAATGTTTCCTTGTCGCCCATTGATTTTGATGGGATTAAACAATTTGTTTTAGAAAACAACATTGACATGATTGTTGTCGGACCAGAAGAACCTTTAGTTTTGGGAATATACGATTACTTTCAAGAGGATTCTAGTATACGTCACTGTGCCATAATTGGTCCAAGCAAGGAAGGGGCAAAATTAGAAGGAAGTAAAAATTATGCAAAAGAATTTATGGCTCGCCATCGAATTCCAACAGCGAAATACGCAACCTTCACGGCCTCAACTTTGGCTGAAGGCATTAATTATCTAAGGGGCATGAAAGCGCCTTATGTATTAAAAGCAGATGGCCTAGCAGCAGGAAAAGGAGTGCTTATTATTGAAGATTTGGAAAGTGCCGAAAAAGAACTAAGATCGATGCTTGAAAATGAACGATTTGGGGAGGCTAGTAAAAAAGTAGTTATTGAACAGTTTTTAGATGGGATAGAACTATCAGTATTTGTGATGACGGACGGAGAGTCATTTAAGCTATTGCCTGAGGCAAAAGATTACAAGCGAATTTTTGAAGGGAATCAAGGCGAAAACACAGGCGGAATGGGCGCTGTTTCTCCAGTTCCATTTGCAGATGCCGCTTTTATGGACAAAGTACATAATCAAATTATTGTGCCAACAGTAAAGGGACTAATTAGTGAAAGAATCGAATACAAAGGATTTATCTTTTTCGGATTAATAAATGTTAAAGGAGATCCATATGTAATTGAATATAATTGCAGAATGGGAGACCCCGAAACCGAAGTGGTAATTCCACGTTTAAAATCAGATATTTTAGATTTATTTGAGGGAATTGCCAGCAATACATTATCAGAAAGAGACATCCAGTTCATCGACAAAAGTACGGCAACTGTAATGATGGTGTCGGGTGGCTACCCTAACGAATACGAAAAGGGATTGCCAATTTATGGCATTAACAATGTGGTTGATAGCATTGTTTTTCATGCTGGAACAAGTTCTGATGGACCGCAAGTTTTAACGAATGGTGGGCGTGTGTTAAGCATTACATCATATGGTAAAAATATTGAAGCAGCGGTAGAAAAGTGTTATGATTCAATTTCGAAAATATCATTCGAAAAAGCTTATTACCGAAAAGATATTGGTCGAGACCTTATAAAATAAAATAAATGGAAGCTTCTCTAATTATTTTAATCTCCTTGCTGTTTTCCGCTTTTTTCTCTGGAATGGAATTAGCCTACTTATCTTCAAATCGTTTAAAAATCGAAGTTGAAAAATCAAGAGGGACATGGCAAGGAAAATTAAAGACGATTTTCTACAAGAACTCATCAACCATGATTGCTTTACTCTTACTCGGCAATAATTTCGCCCTAGTAATCTATGGTATTAAAGCCGCAGAAATATTAAATCCGGTTTTGGAGGGATTTGGTATGC
>JBILCD010000237.1:0-3450 GCA_044353285.1 Crocinitomicaceae bacterium
TTGGTGGAACTTTCACAACAAGTTTTTTTAATTGTGGTGATATGAACTGGGCCAATTCATCGGCTAGTGCTGGAAAAAAAGGGGAGGGAATAGCTGTTGCGCCAGCAGGACAAGATGGAAATCGAGCGCCGCTAGCAAATGGTGGTGGAGGTTCCAATACTGGAAATCCTGGTGCCGGTGGTGGTGGAAATGGTGGTTCTGGTGGAAGAGGTGGCAATGAATGGTATGGAAGCTGCCAATTGAATTCTTCGTTTGGTGTGGGTGGGTTTGCGTTGAATTATTCGAATTATAAAGCATTTTTAGGTGGAGGAGGTGGAGGAGGATATCGTGATAATGGTTTGCCAGCCACGATAGGTAGTAATGGTGCTGGAATGGTATTTTTAATTTCTCCACTCATCAATGGAAACAATAATACAATCAATGCTAGTGGGGCAAATGTGATAGGTAATACGGATTCAGAAGGTGCTGGAGCAGGTGGAGCAGGTGGTTGTGTTTATCTCATTTCTAATACTGTTTCTTCACCGCTTACCATCGATGTAAAAGGTGGCTTTGGGGGCAATATTTTTAGTACTTTATGGGCTTCTGCTTGTCACGGACCTGGTGGTGGTGGTGGTGGTGGAACGATTGCTTTTTCTACTCCAGTTGCTCCGGTAAATGCCTTAACACAACTCGCTGGAGGAAATTCCGGAATGGTGCTGCATACAGGTCCAGCCTGCGCGGGAACTAGTCATGGTGCTATGCCTGGGACAATCGGACAGATACTTTACAATTATCAACTGCCTGTTCCTGGTTCCTTTCCTAATCTTGGAGCAGATACCGCTATTTGTTCTGGACAAAGTATCGCATTGGCCTTGGATACCATTTTCCCAAGTTATTTATGGAATAATGGAGGAAATACAGCAAGTATTCAGGTAAATACCCCCGGTGTTTATTGGGTGGAGGTTCCAAGTGGGTGTGGTTTTGTTAGGGATTCTATTGTAGTTTCCTTGAATTCAGTTTCGGTTAATCTAGGTCCTGATTTATCTTTTTGCCAAGGGGATTCCTTGCTAATTCAAGTGAATGGTAATTTTAGTAGTCAGCTATGGTCTACTGGTTCTGTTGCTAATTCGTTAGTGAGCAATGTTGGAGGAACCTACAGTGTTTTTGTGACCGATTTCAATGGTTGTACGGATGTCGATAGCATTACGCTAAGCTTGCTGCCGGTGAACTCAATCAACATAAGTGATTCCTTTTGCATTGGTACAACATATATTTTTAATGGTCTTGTTCTTTCTGCTTCTGGAAATTACATAGATTCTTTGCAAAATAGTTTTGGTTGTGATTCTATTGTATACTTAAGTTTGTCAACCCTTGCCTTGCCAGTGGTTACCGCTAACGATGAATCAATGTGTGTTGGAGGGGCAGTTAGTTTAATTCCTTTAGGAGCAAATACTTACCAATGGTCGCCTGCTCTTTCTCAAAATACGAATGGAAGTGTCGTAGTGTCTCCAGCGATCTCGTCGAGCTATCAAGTTATCGGAACAAATCAAAACGGATGTGTTTCACAGCCCGAAAATGTAACTGTAACGGTTTATCCGAATCCCTCGGCCACTTTTTATTTTAGTCCAACCGTTATTTCAATGGGAGATCCTGTTGGACATATCGTAAATACTTCGCTTGGTGGAATTTCGTATACTTGGACGATAGAAGGTGTAAGTTTTAGTCAAAATCAACCCCAATTTGATTATACTTTTCCATTTTTAGAGGGAACACAAACTGCCTATTTAGTAGCCATTTCATCTTTCGGTTGTGTTGATTCTACTTTTAATACGATTCAAATAACAAACGATTTTTCGGTGTATGTACCGAATACTTTTACCCCAGATGGTGATGAGCATAATAATGTATTTCAACCAGTATTTTCAGGCGATGTCGATCCAACAAACTTCGGCTTATTAATTTATAATCGTTGGGGTGAATTGGTTTTTGAAAGTCATGATGTTTCTGGGTATTGGGAAGGTAATTACGGTGAATATAAAGCACAAGACGGCGTCTATTCTTATATTTTAACCTATAGCGCAAGTACAAGTAACGATCTAAAAACAGTAATAGGCAGTTTCTCCTTATTTAGATAGTATTAATTCGTTTTAGGCTTAATTAGGCTTAATATCTAGTTAGGATTGCTTATTTTTACACGCTGATTCTCCATATGATTATTAAAAACTTATTTCTACTCCTTCTTCTTTTAACTGTTTATAATAGCTATGCTCAAAATTTACCCCAAGGTGAGGGAATGATTATGGGACGAATTGTTAACGCTGATAATAACAAATCCATTGAATATGCAACCGTTCGCCTCTATCTAGAAAAAGATTCGGTTTTGGTTACTGGTTTATATACCGATAAAGATGGTAAATTTTTATTTGATAAACTATTGCTGGGTTCCTACTACTTAAAGTTATCTTTTGCGGGTTTTATGCCCAAGAATAGTGAGTCGATTTTAATATCATCAAACTTAAAAGGAATAAATTTAGGAATCGTAAGCTTACAAGCTGATAAAACCTTAAAACTCGATCAAATAAACGTTTTCGGAACTGCTGATATTTTAACTTCAGGTATTGATAAGAAAGTATATAATGTTGGCGAAGACATGTCTGTAAAAGGTGGAACAGCTAATGATATTTTAAAAAATATTCCGTCTGTTGATATTGATCAGGACGGGCGAATTATGTTGCGTGGTGATGGATCGGTTACGGTACTAATCGATGGTAGACCAAGTTCTTTATCTGGTGGAAATGGAAAAACATTACTGGATGCGCTTCCTGCTGGTTCGATCGAAAGGATTGAAATTGTAACAAATCCATCTGCCAAATATGACCCTGATGGAACATCTGGAATCATTAACATTGTCATAAAGAAAAATAAATTAAAAGGATTCAATGGTTTAGTTAGTTCAAATATCGGATCAGGAGATTTTACGGGAGGAAATGTTGCTGATGGTGGTTTGTCTATGAGTTATCGAAATACATTTTTTAATGTTTATGGATCGTATAATGGACGTTATTTAGCGGGTTATCGAAACAATACTTCCTTCATTCGACAAACTTTTCTTAATGATTCTGTTTCTATTTTGGACCAAAATCGTACGGGTACTGATTTGAATGCTGGTAATACCTATCGTTTTGGGGTTGATTTTAACCTTAAAAACAGAAAAACAATGTCTTTTTCTACCACAGGTAGTAACGGAAGACGCGACAGAACTGGTGATCTTTGGAATGGCATTAAAGATATAGATCAAGAATTAGTAGGATTAACAAGAAGGGTTTCATACGATCCATCTCAACAACATAATTATGATTTTAATGTCAATTTTAGACAAGAGTTTAAAAACAACCGAGGTAATCTAGTCGTAGATGCTAATCAGTCGATTGGCATGGAATCAATTCAAGGTTATTACCTGCAAGAGAATTA
>JBILCD010000238.1:0-3442 GCA_044353285.1 Crocinitomicaceae bacterium
TTCCGCATAATCTAGGTAAGTAGTATAGAATTTATAGTCTATCGCTTTAGTAGGATGCGAAGTAATTTTATTATCGAATAGATTAGCGGGGTCTGCAATTAACACGCGTAACGAATTCTTTCCTTGGTCACCAAATTTTAATAAGAAATAAGTAAATATTAGTATAAGAATAGGCCCAAGAACAAGCATTATTTTATACGAACGACTATTCCATCGTTCCATAAATTCTCTCGAAGCAATTAACCAACTATTCCTCATTTTTCTCCTCTTCTTGTGCAATTAATCCTAAAAAAACCTCTTGCATGCTCGGCATACGTTCAGCAATAGACTCCAATTTTATTTTACCCATTAAGTTAGCAGCCAAGTCTTCGAAGGATCTTTCGCCGCGTTGTTTTACAATAATTTGAAACCGATTATCACCCAATTCTAGGGT
The DNA here is from genome assembly GCA_044353285.1 of Crocinitomicaceae bacterium. Lineage (GTDB taxonomy): Bacteria > Bacteroidota > Bacteroidia > Flavobacteriales_D > Crocinitomicaceae > UBA952. The sequence continues at coordinate 434 of JBILCD010000238.1, forward strand.
TTCTAGCAACTCAAATTCTGTCCAAAGCGCATTAGCCAAGGCAATCATATTACCACTAAATCGGACAACAAACTCACCTCTGCGCTGATTTTCACGCAATTTGTGAACCGTATCCTCTACAATCAATTTTGATTTATGGAGAAGGCCAACCTGGTCGCAGATTTCCTCGACACTTTTCATATTATGCGTTGAAAGAATAATTGTTTTGCCTTCAGCCTTCATGGCTTTCAGTTCACTTAAAATTAAATCAACATTAATAGGATCAAAACCTGAAAGCGGCTCATCAAGAATAAGGTAAGTTGGTTGATGCACGACAGCAGCAATAAATTGAACCTTTTGAGCCATTCCTTTCGATAAAGATTCAATTTTTGTTTTTGACCAAGATAAAATATCAAATTTTGCTAACCAATGGTTTACATTATTCCTAGCATCGTGTCTAGTAAGCCCACGCAGGCAAGCAATAAAAACCAACATATCACTAACACACATTGCTTTATAAAGCCCTCTTTCTTCCGGAAGATAGCCAAAATCCTTCCAATGATTTTCAGTTAAGAATTTACCATCAACCTGAATACTTCCTTGATCAGCTTGAATAATTTGATTGATAATTCTAATGAGGGTTGTTTTTCCAGCACCATTTGGTCCTAACAAGCCATAAATCTGTGCAGATTCTATCTTCAACGAGACATCATCCAGTGCTGCTTTTCGGTTAAACGATTTAGATACGTGACTTATGGCAATCATACACGTAAAATTAAAAATTAATTCAAGCGAAAATTTACTGCCTTTTAGATTTACTAACAATCTTATTCACGAAGACCTTCTCTTTAAGTGAATTTTGAGTTTAGGCTTTCATACCAACCAAAATCCTAATCAAATTAATAACGCCAACTTGATAAAAATCGGAACTTATTTCCTTTGTCCTTTTGTCTTGATACAAAAGAACGAAAAAATCAAGTCGCTGATTATTCTTTAATTCACTCCACTCTTGAAATAAGACCGTTTCAGCGATCTCTGCGAGCTACTTCACGGTGCCCTTGTTTCAATTCGCTATGCTTTATCAGAATAATAGGCGACAGAAAAAAAAATATTTTTTAAAATGAAAGCTTGCATAAGAGAATGATTGTATTGAACTAAGACTTGGGTACCGTGAGGTAGTTCGATAGAAATCACCGAAAGGGTCAAGTCTTAGGATTGGAGAGAATGAACGCATGCCACTTTCGAGTTTTTTTGCTACTTTTTTTGGAAAAAAAAAGTAGGGTAAGTAGCAACGCTGAGCCTCCGCTGCGGCGGAGCGTATAAAAAAATCAAGGATCTGAATTTCTATTTTTCCGTCGCAGCGGACGCTAATAATCACTAAAAAGATTCCATTTCGAATGAATTCTTAATTTTTTTAAACGTTAAAATATTTAACTGTTTCGATTGCGAATACTCAATTTATTAAATACCTTCCATTTATACTTTTTATTTAAAAGTAAAAAGAAAGCGGATAGCATGCTTAAGGCTAAGAGCATAGACAATATTCCATTGCCAGGCGGATTACTATCTACAATGATTGCATCCGTTTGAAATGCTTGCCAATCAGCCGTTATCAGCAGTGCCGTTATCAAATTATTTGCTGCATGAAAACCTAAGGATAGCTCCAAGCCGGAATCATAGAAAGCGATTGCACCGAGCACTACTCCTACAATAATGTAATAAATTAAAATGTGATAACCAATTTTTGCTATTTCAGGATTGGCAATGTGCATCATGCCAAACATTAAACCGCTAATTAAGATTGCTGATAAAATACTTCCTGTACGTTTTTTTATTCCTTGGAGAATATAACCTCTAAATATTAGCTCCTCCGAACTAGTCTGCAAGGGCAATAAAATAATCGATAACAAGAACAGCGTGAAAAATTTTTGGGCATTGAAAACGAGTTGAAAATTTTTATGGAGCAATAGCTCTATCCCGGTATATGCTAAGACCATGAATGACCACCAAGAAAATGCAATAAAGAAGCGTTTCCAATCGAAGGCCTTTCGCGAGGTGAAAATAACTAGCAAGGGAAGTTTATGAATTTTAGTTAAGCAAATTAGCAAGGTAAAAAAGACCAATGAAAAAGGCAGCATCATCAAAAGGAATAAACGATTCTTACCCATTAGCAATGAAAGCTCTTTCCATGAACCATCGCTTAAACCAGTAAAATTTGGGTGATTTATTGCAAGGTCGATGCTTAGAAATAAACTGCCAACAAAGTAAGCCGAAAAAACCAAAAACAAGGTTAGCAATACACGAGATGCCTCAAACCTACCTTTATTCCAAAAGTCAATGTAATTCATTAAGAGAAGATATCGCGCATACGTTTGAAAAATCCAGGGTCTTTTGTATCTGCAGTAGGAGAAAAGTTATCACTAATCTTCAATTTTTCCATCAACTCTTTTTCCTCCTTACTTATTTTAACTGGCGTCCAAATATGTATGTGCACAAATTGGTCACCAGTGGCATAGCCTTGAACGCTTGGAAGCCCCTTCCCTCTTAATCGCAATACTTTTCCACTTTGTGTTCCGGGTTCGATTTTAATTTTTGCTTTACCATTAATCGTTGGGACCTCTATCGATTCACCAAGAACAGCATCAGAAAAATTAACAAAAGCATTGTAATGAACATTTTCACCATCACGTTTTAGCTCTGGGTGCTCGATTTCTTCAATAACAACAATTAAATCTCCATTTACTCCGTTAAAAGGACCTGCATTCCCTTTTCCTTGAACGCTTAATTGCATTCCCTCTTCTACTCCTGCAGGAATAGCGATTTCAATAAGTTCTTCTTGTTTTCGCAAGCCATTAGAATCCGTATCACTTGGTTTTTTATCAATTATTTTTCCTGATCCTTGACAAACATGACATGTAGATTGCGTTTGCATGGCGCCCAAAAACGTTTGCGCTACTCGCGTTATTCGTCCTTGACCATTACAAGTTGAACACGTTTTAAAGGTCACACCGTCAACAGCCACTAATTTTT
>JBILCD010000239.1:0-3439 GCA_044353285.1 Crocinitomicaceae bacterium
GATTGCATCTTACTAACTAATATTCTCAATTTCTTCATCTCATTGAATTGAGATTTCAATAACTTATCGGAAGAATTCGAAATGGCTTGATCTAACTCGAGAGATGTTTCAAGAAGCAGGGATTTAATAAATAGAATATTATTATAATTTAGTGATGTTACTTTTGAGTTTACTAAAAATGATTTTGAACTAAAATAATTTAAATAATCATAATAGAAATGATTATCATACCAGAATAATTTTTTTTCATTCGAGGAAAGAGATGAAAAATTTTGAAAGAGATTAATTGTCTTAATTTCTCCAGATTTCCCTAGATTTTTTTCAGCATTTAAGAAGTCATTTTTTAAAAAACAGATTCTTCCTAATCTAAAATAGGTTTCGCTTAAATGAGGGTGATTGGGTGGCAAGTGCGTTAAGGCAAAATTTAATACTTGGTTCAACAAATTATGAGCCTCTTTGAAATTCCCTTTTTCAACAAAAACCAATGCTAAATTTGTTTTAAAACTTGGTTCGTCATTTGCTTCAATTGCTTTTTTTATAAAGTACTCTGCCGAATCTAATTTATTTAAATATTTATAAACTAAACCTAAATGATTAAGGGATATGGCGGTGCTTCTGTTCTTAACACCAAATATATTTGTATTTATTTTTAAGGCCTCATTTGCATATTTTAATGCTAATTTATAGTCCTCTTCACATGAATAAATTTCACCCAGTTCGGAAAAAGTTGCCGCTATTTCTTCCTTAATTTCATTTGAACCTTCATTTAAATTAAGAATGTCAAGGGCCTTAAAAGAATAATCTTTTGCTCTACCAAAATCACCCAAACTTGTGTAGCAAGTGGCAATACAATTTAAACTATAAGCAATTTCGGGATTATTAGCATTGAATAATTTTTCCCTCAATAAAAGAGCTTTATTATGATATTTTAAACTTTTATCAAAGTCAGCCATCAAATTGTATAAACATCCCAAATTGTGATAAATGATTGTGAAACTCTGATTTTCTTCCGAAAATCGTTCTTTCAAAGTTGATAGAGCCATATTAAAGTCTACTGCAGCCTCTTGATATAAAAATGCCCTCATACACATCGTGGCTCGGGTACTGTAAATATTAGCTTTTTGGGTAATATTAATATTTGTTATTGATAGTGCCTCATCAAGAAAGGCAATACCCTTTTTTAAATCCCACATGGATCCGTACAATATTGCCATATGAGACAAATTAGTCGCATATTCTCTATGATTAAATCCAAATATTTTTAATATAATTAAATTCGAATTATCTAAATAGGTTTTTGCCTTTTCATAATCACCCTCTATAGTTTTAATAGCACCTAAATTTCTAAGATTGTACGCTACCGATTCATCATTAGTGCCAAATAGTTTAGTGTTAATTTCCAATGCTTCTAAAAAAAAATCTTCTGCGATTTTGTTTTCATTTAATTCTTGATAAAGTAATCCCAAATTATCTAATGTTACCGCATGTGCCCCGCTTATAGTTAGATTTTTAAATTCATCAACAGCAAGAACCTTTTTGAAATAATATATGGATTTTTCAAAATTACTCGTATATCTGTAAAAATTAGCAAGAAAAGAGTAGCAATCTGCAATATCTAAACTCATACTATCAATATGTAATTTAGAATTATCCAAAGCTTTGAAAATTGGTGATTCAACCTTATTAAATTCCTTAGTATCGTAATAATATAATCTCGATAGGTTTAAAGAAACCACTAAATAAAAAGGATCATAACACTTCCTTTCGAATAGCTCTTCATAAATAACTAAGGACTCCTTAAAGTATTCTTCAGCCTTAACAAAACCCCCTAATTTTTTATAGATATTACCAATGTTATTCAAGGTTTTTGAATAATCTGAATGTATTTCTCTTTTTTGTTTTTTTAAAATTAATAGAGATAAATCATAATAATAAAGAGCGCTATCTGCCAAAATAAAACAATTTCCAATATACCTGTAACTTGCAGCAAATCGTAAACTTGTATCGCCTTCATTTTTTAAAGCCCAAGAGTTCATTTGCTTTGCAAAAAATAGGGCACTATCTAACTTATTCTCATTAGAATAATGTTTATATTTTTTTTGAAAATTATCATAATCATAGTTTTGCGAGTAGCAATTAACTGTAAACCCAATTAACATCAAAAATAAAAACGAAAATTTTCTAAACATTTTAGTCATATTGATACCATACTTTATGCGAACAATAGAAATTCCCATCGAGTAAATCAAATTTACTTACACCTTCCGAGAATGAAAGTATTTGAGAAATTTTTGGATTTTCATCGGGATTATCACAAGGCCTTTCAAGTTTATAGATTGTATCAAAATAATTTAGTCTATTGATGTTTTCTGATGTTATTTTGTGTAATATCATTATTTAAAGATTTAAGTTATACATTAATATAAGCATTTTCTTTAATATATCCAAATATATTTTCACTCCCCTACCAAAATAAATGCCCCCCAATAATACGGCTCGGGATACTTTGCCTTGATTTCTAATTGTGTTTTGTTAAATGCTTCGCGGATGCTTGTTTTATCGTTTAGCCAGATTTCGTAGAACCGAGTCATGAATTCCTGGGTAACTTTATCATCTACTTTCCAAAGTGACATGATAATATTTTTAGCACCAGCGTCTGAAAATGCTTTGCGCAAGCCATAAACGCCTTCGCTGTTTTTTACTTCGCCTTTACCTGTTTCACAAGCGCTAAGCACTACGAGTTCTGTTTCTCTTAAATCCAACAGGGCCGCTTCAGCAGCACTAAGCAATCCATTTTCTCCATTCGATTCTTCACCTTTTAGGGTTCTGTTTGCACCAGTAAACAACAAGCCTGATCGCAGCATGGGATCTTGAATGACTTGTTGCCGATCCATTCCTAAAAAACGAGTATTGTCTTTGTCAATTGGGATATCCGGGAAGAAATATCCATGAGTAGCAATATGCAGAATACGTGGACTTTCTTGTTTCTTGATGTTCGTTTCCGAAGCATTCTCAGCCAAATAACTATTCACTTGCCAGCCTTTTGATTTCAATGTCAATGAAATATTTTCCACTTCTATTTTAGTTGCAGGAAGAGGGTTCGCTTTTAATCCACCCCTTGTAAGGCTATCCAACCAAAAGGAATTCAAGTCTCGCGTTGAAGCAAGAAAATCAGTGCTATCTGCGGCAACTGTGGTATTCCCATTGAAATCTGGGAATCCAAATAGGGAAGCAGTATTTGTTGTATATATCTTTTTTTCTTGCTCTTTGCTCATTACAAAATCGCGCGCGCTATTGACAATTCGAATATCCTTTTCCTCAATAAGGTATTTGCCCGTTTCCGGATTGTAAAGTGTGTTTAAATTAATGTTGTTGTAAACACCTCCCAAGGAGACATAAATCGTTTTCGCGTCGCCTATTTTGTCAGCGATGGGTTCCC
>JBILCD010000240.1:0-3416 GCA_044353285.1 Crocinitomicaceae bacterium
TCTCCAACGAAAACACCTTTTTAATCGCATCAGTAGCTAAAGCTCCATTAATCAGCAATACATTACTTGTCTTAGCAACGTTTAAATTAAAAAAGTACGTATCATCCCAAAATAATTGTTTATCACTGACTTCTACTTTTCCTTCTATTATTCCAGTAGTATTGTTGGTGTAGTTAAAACTGGTTACTATTGTGCTATTGGCCTTTATTTCAGCGAACATACTTCGTTTTTGGATACCCAATTCAATTTTTATTTCAATGTTTGCAGCATCTTCGTTTGATTCATTCTTAACCCTCACAAATACTTCATTTTGATCGCCTAGCTTTTGAAGGGGAGAGGCAAAATAAATTGAATCAATATAAAGGTTTGCGCTAGACTGAGCCTTAATTTGAATTGGATAATAAAATCCACTTTTATCACTCTTTAGTTTTGCAACACTAAAAGTTTCCTTTTGAAAATCGGAAATTATAATATGTTGTACAGTATTAATTCGTTCTTTTTCGTCATTAATATTTTTTATAAAATCTCTTTCCCAATTAATTATTTCATCAATGTTTCGAGCTATAGGACCTTCTTTAATTTTATCAAGTTGTTTTAAAGCTTCAATTTTAGTGAGCATTCTTTTTTCAAATCCATTTAGTAGATTAGTGTGTAAAATAATATGACAATCTATAGGGGCTTCTTTGATAATTCTTCTAGCTACTTCTTGAGCTTCCGAAATTAATTCCCCTTCAACACCCTTAGCAGTCATAGAGAAAGAATTATCGATATAAATGACAATTAGATTTTTTCCAGCATTAGTTTTATTATTTAATGCTGGAATATAGGGTTGAGCAAAAGCAATTATTATGGCTGAAAGGGCAAGAATTCTTGTAAGTAAAACAATAAGGTGCTTAAGCTTTTTTGTAGATTTATTTTCTTGATCTATTTTTTGAATGAATTGTAATGATGAAAAATAGAGTTTCTTGTACCGACGAAAATGAAATAAATGAATGATAATTGGGATAATGTTCAGGCTTAATAGCCAAAGTATGCCCGGATTAACAAATGCCATGCTTCAAAGTTAGTGCTTTTTCTTTGTTTTTTTGACACGAATATTTTGTTTGGCACTAAAAAAATCAAAAAGCTCTTCCATAATGATGAATTCGATTTTATGAATAAGAAGAGATTAATTAACTTCTGTGAAGCTGTTAATCAGTAAAAAAGATTAATTCTTTTTTAAGGCTTCAATCCGTTTTTTATACTCAGCTGCCTTGACACTATCGCCAAGTTTCGAATAAGTAGATCGTAATATTTCAAGTACTGATTTATCTTCAGGATTAACAAGTATATATTTCTCCAATAAAGCTAAAGAACGGTATTGCATCTTTGTTGCTTTCTCAATTAATTGGTCAGATGAAGGGTCATTTTCAGCTAATTGACCTGCTTCGTATTTTAATTGTACGGCCCAATTATACAAATGCGCCCCTAATTGGTATTGCGCGTCATTGTAGTTCGAATCTATTTCAAGGGCTTTAGACAAGGCTCTTTCAGCTTTTTCGTTTTCTTTTAAATCCATATTCGCAGTTCCAAGCACATAATATAATTGTTTGTTCATTGGGTCAATAGCTAGAGCTTCATTTAAGTATTTTTCTGATCCAATAGCGTCGCCTTTTTGAAGGTAAATATTGACTAAAAGGATTAATATATCAATGTTTGATGGAACTGCCTCATTGACAACTTCTGCTAATTCTAGCGCTTTATCAAAGCTTTTAGTCTTTATCAGGCTATCAACTGTTCTACTTAAACTCAATTGAGCGTTAATCACAGCGTCGGGGTATTTCTCGTTTAAATAACTTTTAACCTCAATTGCTCCAATAAAAAATTGGGTAGCCATCTCAAACTTATTTGTCTCATAAGCACTAATTCCCATGTTAAAAGCCATATTGGAACGAAAAGATATAAAAGTATTGACGTCTTCAATAAATTCTTTTTTTGGATCATCTAATACTTTTTTAAAGGACGCTTTGGCAACGGATTCATAGGTCTTTATTTTTTCTTCATCTTGCTCCGTCTTAGTCGTAGCCGCTTCTATAGCAGACATTTCAATTAAGCCAAAATAAATTTCACCTCGATACATGTGCATTTTCGCTGATTCAGCAGTTTCTGAATTGACGGCAGCCAGATCGATAAAATCCTTTGCTTTGTTTAATAACTTCATTGACGCATCTAATCCAGCCATTGGATTATACTTCTTCATGAGCAATGCAGCATCGGTAACGTTTGCTTTTTGAGCGAAAGCGCCAAAACTGATTTGCGTGGCAAAAATACTGGCAATAATAAGTTGAAAATTGATTCTCATTTGATTCGGTTTAGTTTATAAATTTACATAAATGGCAGCCCTTTTTCAAGGACCATGCCATAGAGTGGTATTTCAATTATTCATCATCATCATCAAGTTCCTCTTCGCTATCATTTGTATTCATATCATCAGGTTCAGGTCCATCTCCTTCATCATCTAATTCATCAAGAGGTGCTAATTCATCCATGTTTTCAGGAATTGGTAAGGCATCCAAAATTTCATCCTCCTCATCGTCCTCCGTTCTTGGAACATTGGCTATAGCAGCAATTTCAGCATTATTTTTAAGGTTGATTAATTTCACTCCTTGTGCCGCCCTTCCCATTGTACGAATGGTATCAATGTGCATTCGAATCGTTACCCCAGATTTCGTAATAATCATTAAATCATCTTCATCCCTTACATTCTGAATGGATAATAATTTACCTGTTTTATCTGTGATATTCATCGTTTTCACCCCTTTTCCACCTCGGTTAGTGATGCGGTAAACAGGTTCTTTATCTTCTGGATCATTTAAATAGGTTCGTTTACCATATCCTTTTTCAGAAACAACTAAAATGGTCGAATAAACATCTTCAACGCAAATCATTCCAATCACTTCATCTCCGGCTTGTGTAAGCGTTACTCCTCTAACTCCAGCGGCATTTCTGCCCATCGGACGAACCTTTGCTTCATTGAAACGAATGGCTCGACCTGAGCTTGTGGCCATTACGATTTCATTAACGCCATTGGTTAATCTTGCCTCTAACAATTCATCGTTGTCTCGAATGGTAATGGCATTAATACCATTTGATCGTGGACGAGAATATGCATCTAATGAGGTTTTCTTAATTACACCAAACTTAGAGCACATGATAATAAAATTATTGCTTGTATATTCTTTATCTGTTAAATCTAAAACTTTAACATAGGCCTTCACTTTATCATCTTGCGGGATATTGATCAGGTTTTGAATCGCTCGACCCTTCGATAATTTATTTCCTTCCGGAATTTCATAAACACGCATCCAGAAGCAACGACCTTTTTCTGTAAAGATTAATAAGTAGTTATGGTTTGTTGCTACAAATAAATGCTCTAA
>JBILCD010000077.1:0-10190 GCA_044353285.1 Crocinitomicaceae bacterium
GAATAACCAGCCTGTCTACGAGGGGGTTCGGTCTTCATGGGTAATGGAAGAAATTAGTTTGAGTGATTACTTAGGTCAAATCATCAAACTCAGGTTTCAACTTAAATCCGATGGAGGCACGACAGCGGATGGCTACTATTTTGATGATTTTCAGGTCTTATTTAATCTCGCACCTCCACCGATCGCGCCGGTGGCTCAATTTAGTAGCAGTGCAACAACGGTGTGTGCTGAACAAGCCATTACTTTTACGGATGCGTCGAGCAATCAACCCAACACATGGTCTTGGGATTTCGGAGACGGCAACCTATCAACTTTACAAAACCCAAGTCATGCATACATGACAGCAGGTGCCTACCAAGTTTCTTTAAGTGCCGTAAATGCCGCAGGAAGCAGTATGTTCTATGATTCCATTTTTGTTCAATCCTGCGCTTCTTTGTCTGAGGAACAAGGATTTCATATACTGATTTATCCAAATCCGTGGGAAAATGGATTTACGGTTGAAGGATTGTTGCCACAAACAGCCCTTGCCATTTACGATTTGAATGGTCGCTGCGTTTATCAACACATTTCCTTTACTAGCACCTGTTACCTTAATACAGAAGAATTGGCTTCTGGGTCTTATGTTTTGGAATGTAGTAAAGGCCAACATCATCAAAGGCTCTTGATTTTAAAAAAGTAAGCCACTGACTTCGTAGTTCAACGGATAGAATAGAAGTTTCCTAAACTTTTGATCCAGGTTCGATTCCTGGCGAGGTCACAAAACAGAGTGATAGTGTTGCGCTTAGAGAGATTGTAACTTAACTATATTTTTTTTTTATTAGGTGTATGCTGAAGTTTTTCATTTCAACTGGTTTTTTCTGCTTGTATCAAATCACTTATACTCAAGTTAATTTTTGGAGTATACCCAAGCAACGAATGAATTTGAATGCATATGCCCACTTGCCCGAGGGCTCTAAAATTGCTTACTCTAAATTTAAAATCAGTGATCAAGTGAGTTTAAAGTCCTATCAGGAATATTTAGACGATATTAAAAAGGACTCTTCAAGTGACTTTCACACATCCCAGAGACCCCATATCGAGAAGCAAGAACAGTTGACGGCAGCTTACTCTCAATCTACTCATTTGGAAGCAGAGCCAGTGATTGGTGTGTCATTTGAGCAGGCGATGAACTTTGCCCTTTGGTACCAGAGAAAATATGGAAATAAAGGAAAAACATACCGATTGCCCACTTTAGCGGAATTTTTTCTTGCAGATGCGCATGGCCATGGGGAATTATTAGGCCCAAATTTTTTATTTGCAAATTGGACCTTGAATTCTTTCGATGAAAGTGCGCGACACTTTCGTTCAAACAAAAAGACTTTTCCTTATGATTATTTTTATGAGCACAAAAGAGAGGACCATAACATTAAAAAGAAAAAATGTGTCATAGGCAATTCATTTTTGGCTCAATTTAAATATCCCATATCGGCCGCAACTTTCCCATATTATGCCCATCATGGATATGCTCATGTTTCATTTAGAATCGTAGAAGTTCGTTGCGTTAAATCGAAATTCGCCAAATCAACAAACTATCAAAATGACATTAAACTTAAATAAATTAACGGCTTCTATTTTTAGCATTTTTTGTTTTGGTGTGCAAACACTTATGATAGGTCAATCTCATCAAAAACAGCATTTAAATATTGGAAATTTATCTATCGAGATAGAGTCCTTCAATGGAAGATTAGATGGCGACCTGATCGTTAGGGATACATTACATAGAGACAAAATTTTATTATCTGGACAAATGCATGACAATGAGAAAATTGGTGCTTGGACCTTGTTTGACAAACAAAATCCCGATAAAATTATTTTACAGAGAAACTATTCATCTTCAACCAGTTTTACCCAAAATATACCCAAACCTTCAGACCATCAATTGGTTCAATTGGTTCAAGCTAATTTGAATCCCCGCTTAGGTCGCGATTCTCTTGGACTCATGCAGTATGTTGATGTTTCGATTTTAGATTTTATTTACTCTTGTCGAGTTTTTAAATCCATTTCAAAAACCAATAATGCATTACTCTTTTCACCAGATTTCTTGCTGAAAATGATGGATTTCGCAGCCAAAAATAAAATTGTCACATACGCCAATGAATCATTTAGCGAAGTACTTTCCATCAATCCATTTGACGCTTTAAAATCAGAAATAATCGCTTACCACATCAAAGAGGACTTCTTTTTTGATAAAAACCGAATGCTTGGAGAATATCGCATTCTAGGCCTTGCGCCAGTAATTTTAAATGAACAAGGAACGCCAATCGAATTGGCTTGGCTTTATTTTCCAGCCTTGAAGCCCGTTTTCGCCGATGTGTTTGTTAAAAATGGCGATAAAAAAGAATGTTTACACGATTTATTCATCAACAGACAATTCGAGGGATTAGTTTATAAAAGTCTTTCTTTTAATCAAAACTTTACCAATCAGGCCTTCTACGCAGACATGTTATTTATAATTAAGGAGTTTGAGTATGCTTTGTTTTTTTCTGGCCAAGACAATTTTTACTTATTTGATAAGGCTACAGGATATTAAAACCTTCCTTTTTTCATACGAATTGGATATCCATTCGTTGTACCATTCGAAATAATCATTTGAAAGCATCTTTTTTTGATATTTTGCGTTAATTCGATTAACTTTGTTAACTAATTTTATAATTATGAGAATTTTAATCAGCTTTCTATCCGTATTAGTTCTTTTGGTTTCTGTTTCTTCGTGTATCGAGCATGAAGTAATCCCCCCTCCATCTAGCACTGTAAATCTTACGTGTACATTTAATGGATATGTCAACGGAACCCAAGTTGAACTTACCCAAAATGTAAATAGTTATTTAGGAAACACTGGCAACATCGTTGATATTAATCCATCACCAAATCCATCTTTCATGGTGTATATGACAGAAATGCTTTCTCCTAATCAACCTTTATCCATAAGGTTAAAACTAGGTGCTTTAAATTGGGATGCGGCCGCAAATATGGAACCAACGCTTACCATGTTTAATAATTATCATACAAATTCTGCGATTAACGTACAAAATTACGGTGATAATATTAATGCTCCTGGTTTTGAGGTAACCTACACTGACAACAACAGCTCCATTTGGCAGTCTAGGGAATTATATAATGTGCCTCATACTGTTGCTTTTTCAAATATTAAGCAGCAATCTGATAATACAGGCGACTATTCTTTCTTTGATTGTAATTTTTCATGTTATGTATACAGGAATAATCCAACGACAAGTTTGATTGATTCCATTTACATTCAAAATGCAAAATATAGCGGTTATTTTCGAAGATAATCCAACGGATATCTAAGGCATTTTTTTAACGAGATGGAACCATTAAAAATTGCCATAATTGGGGATTATAATTTCACTTTTAATGCTCACCACGCTACCAATCTTTCTTTAGATCACGCTTCCATATTCTTAGATGTAGAAATTAATTATTATTGGATCAAGATAAGCGATGCTGCGCAACAAAAACCAGCTTACTTTTCCCAATATGATGCTTTTTGGATTGCACCGGGCCCTTATCAAAATTCGTTTTTTTTAAATGGCATATTTAAGCGCCTTATCGAAATAAATAAGCCTGTTCTAGCTACTGGCGAATCTTTTAAAATATTCATGGAATTCCTAATTGCTGCAAATAACCTTAATGTTGTTGGAGATAAGTTAATTTCTGAGAATTTGTCGTCTGGGCCCTATTTTGAGCAAATTGAAATCACACCAAACTCTCGAATTTTTGCTAAGCTTTATGAAAACTTTACAACAACAGAGTTAACTGCCACGCGCTATAGCCTTTATCCTAAATTATTAGATGATTTGGCTGGTGAGTGGATCGATATTGAAGCTAAAAATCAATTTGATGACACTGAAATATTTTCGGTAAAAGAATTAACGTTTTTTGTGGTCTGCGCATTCTATCCTCAAGTATCGTCTACTAGAGATATTCCTCATCCTATTATCTATACCTTCCTAAAAAGCGCTGCGCCATGGCTCCTTTTAGCAAATGATTAATTCAGAGCTAGCGGAATAGTATAAATACGTTTCAGTTGGTAATTCAAACATTTCATTCATGATTCCTTGATACGTAATAGCTTGTTCAATGTGCTTGCTTTGCTTAGCACCTGTTTTAAAGTCAATAATGATTATTTTATCAGACAAGAAGATTATTTTATCGGGTCTTTTCACTTCTTTTGGCCCCACAATTATAGTTGTCTCGCTTCGAATATCGGAAGATTTTTCAATAAAATTCTTGTAAATAGAGTTACTCAAAAGACCTTTCGACTCTCGCACTAAACGTTCTTCATAAATACCATTGATTTCTTCATTAGCGATTAGTTTGCTAAGTGTTTCATCGAGTTCATCGAGTTTATTAACTTGGGCCATTAACAAATGAAAAGAGTTGCCGTATAAGATCTCATCCGATGAAAAGGCTTCGTCGTGATTGGCGCGCAATACAATGTCAGGATACCAAAGCCTATCATGATGTTCCGTTGGGGAGTAGAATTCATCTTCTTTGGGTTCTTTATATTCCTTTTTTTCACTTTCATCGCCTTGTTCATAGATCAGTGGCACCATGTCTATATTAGAAGGATCAGCTATTTTTTGTAAGGCAGCATGAACCAATTCTCCAAAATTACCTTTTGAGAAATGATTAAAGGCGTATAACCTATTTTCCGGTCGAGTCATCGCTACGTAAAAGAGATTCATTTTATCCGTTAAAATTAAATCTTTTTCAATTTCAGAAAACAAGCGCACGGGTTCAATACCACTACTTAAGGATAAATTTTTATATAAAATTTGCTCTCCAGCATCAATGAGGTAGTTGGCAAAGGATAAGAATTTTAAATAAAAGTCGATTTGAGGTAAAATTACTACCGGAAATTCTAATCCTTTTGATTTATGAATGGTCATTACTTTAATAGCATCTCTTGATTCAGGCAATTGAATGGCAATGCTATTTTTGTTTTCATCGATATAGGCATTAAAGGTTGTGATATCGGATTGCCGCGTGGATTGGAAGGCAAAACAAACATCGGCAAAATGATGTAAGTAGGCTTCTTCTGACTCTTTCCACTGCATTAGTTTGAAGAACTTTTGTATTAAATCATATAAGTTTTCATAGGCGCAAAAGAAATTAATTGCCCCACCAAATTTATCATCTAGGAAGCGATTTTCATTAAATCCTCGTATTAGCTTACCTTTCGCATTGATTGTTTCTTCAAAATAAGAAAGGTATTCACTTCCTGCATTTCCAGTAACTATTCTGAAATAACTTTCTGCAAATCGCTTTATTTCTGTTGTATTAGATGGCTTTTCGCGTCTTTTCAGATAGGATAAGCATAGGCGAACTTTTGAATCGTTCGTAATTAACAGGGAATCAACGGATACGATTTTATACCCAGCATTGCTAAGGCCGTTGGCAATTGCATTCCCTATTTTTTTTGTTTCTGATAAGATGCAAATGTCTGCGGGGTCATAGTCATCTTCTATGCACTGTTCGATTATTGCAATAATATCCTCTATTAACTCTCCATCAAATGATTCTTTTGCTTGTGACACCAAGCGAACGAAGCCCTCTTTATTTGATTGTGATTCTTGATGCAAAGAAGAATAGAATTCAGCTGATTTGGCTGATAAATTAGGAATGAGTTGCTCAAAAAATGCATTATTAAAGGCTACGATTTGTTTCGATGATCGATAATTATTTGTTAATGTTCTAAGGGCACCACGAGAATAAAAATAATCGGATTGTGTCTGCGTGAGCGCATTTTGTTCGGGATTATAAATAGCGGGAAGTGATACAAACTGATCGGCTAACCCATTATTAAATCGGTATATGGATTGTTTTGGATCTCCTACGATAAGGTTTCGGTTGTTTTTTGATAATGATTCGTGGAGTAAAGGGATTAGGTTTAACCATTGAAGGCGCGATGTGTCTTGAAATTCATCTAGTAAGAAATAACTTAAACGATTACCAAGCCGTTCGTAAATGTAGGGGGCTTCTTCATCTCTAACTAAAACGCTAATCATTTTGTTGAATTCCGAAATTCGAATAATTTGCTCCTCTTTTTTGATGATATCCATTTCACTTGCAATAAATTGAAGCAAGGCCATATTGAAAAAGTTATTCTTATATGCTTCCAATAACAGAAATCGAGGGATATTCCCTTGAAATTCTTCATCAATATTTAATAGACCTAAACGCAACTCGTTAGGTATAAAATCGCATTTTGCTTCATCCTTTAGTAAATCATCCACTTTTTTTGTGAATAAGCCCGATTTTTTGATTGGGAAATAATCGTATTTGCCTAGAGCAAGTATTTGATTGTTGGTTACGGATTTATTTGGAATCTTGTCGACATCAAGACCCAACGATACATAGGTGTTATAAAGTGTTTCTGCGGCTAGTAAAAAGGGCCCCTCAATGTCTTTTATTTCTTTGAGTAAATTTTTGAAAGCGGCGTCATCTAAGGTCATTTCGATGAGTTTTTGGACATGTGCATGGTATTTTTCATTACTCAACACACCAGCAAAATCGATGAGTTGATCCCTGAAATTCCATTTTTTTCCCTCTTCAAAATTAAACTTTGCGTATCTTTTTACTAAGGCGGTTAAGTTTTCATAACCATCAACGCCAAGTCGGTTCAGCATGGAATCTACTACATCTGCTAACACTTGACTTTCATTTAATACAACTTCAAAGTCGCCTTGAATGTCTAAATCTCTGCTAAAGGAACGGATTAGTTTTAAATTGAATTTATCGATGGTTGAAACGTGAAATTCTTCATACCCATGTAATATTTCATGCAGCGTTTGTTTTGCTCTCGCCATTAATTCTAACTCATCAATTGGAAGCGCCTCAAGTAAGTTTTCTCTCATTGAGCTTATCTTGGTGCTAGTATTCCTCGTTGCTAGTCCGTCCAAGGTATTGATTATTCTAGTTTTCATTTCCATTGCTGCTTTATTGGTGAAAGTCATGGCAACAATGGACTTGTATTTTCCGACACTATTTTTTTCTTCCAATAATATACTTAAGTATTCTAGAACTAACTGGTGTGTTTTTCCACTTCCCGCAGACGCGCTCATTACCAACAGTGGTTTTTCTTGTCTTGTGTTATTACTCATGGAAATTTTTTGATAAAGGTACTGATTTATAGGTGCTGTTTTTGTATATTTGACGCATGAAAAAGATTTATTTTTTAATCATTTTTACTGGGTGTTTTTTTTTATATTCTTGTAATAAAGATAAGCCTAATCCAATTGAAACACCAAAATCTTTCGTGGAAATAACGGTACAGCCTACCTACAATTCATCTAATCTTTTTCTTGATTCTGTATACATTACCACGGAAGGGTATAAAATTAAATTTACAGATTTAAAATTCTTTGGCACCACCTTAAAAAATGGGTCCAATAATTTAGCTCAAGTTGGATTTTTCGATTTTGCTTTATCGGGCAATTATTTTATGAAAGTGGAACAAGACGTAAATTTATTTTCTGATTTACAAATGATTTTAGGGGTTGACAGTTTACTGAACCACAACGATCCATCAACATTTTCAAATGATAGTCCTTTGAATATTAGCAACGCAGGCACGATGCATTGGGGATGGAATCCGGGATATATTTTCATAAGCGTAGAAGGGAAAGCTGACACCTTAATCGATGGCATCGAAAACTATGATCATAATTTTAGCTTTCATGTTGGTACGGATGAATACCTTCAATCTAAATCTTTCTCTGCGATAAATTGGGTAAAAACTACTCCCAACACGCATACTTTTGCGCTTCAATTAGATTTGTTTGATGTGATTTGTAATGCAATGACCCCGATCGATTTGCGGACTGAATTTTTAGCACATTCATCTAGCCTACAGGCTGCGCTTACCTTAAAATTTGGAAAAAATTTCAAATCTGCTCTTACACCCTATTAATGAAAAAGTGGCTCTGTATTAGTTCGCTAATTTTATTGTTTTCTTGTAATAAAGATAAGGCAAGTTATTTACCAACGTCAACAGCTGTGTCGATTCCGTCACACTTCCCTCAAATGCTTATTCCTTCTGATAATCCAATGACGGAAGAAGGCATAGAATTAGGAAGGTACTTGTTCTATGAAAAAAGATTGAGCGGTGATAATACAATGAGTTGTGCGACTTGCCATTCTCCTCAAAATTCATTCTCGGATAACAATCAATTTTCAGTTGGTATTGACGGATTAATAGGGAATCGTCAATCAATGGCACTTATTAATTTAGGGTGGGAAGATTTTTTCTTCTGGGATGGCAGGGCAACTTCCTTGGAGCAACAAATACTTGAACCGGTTCCAAATCCGATTGAAATGCATCAAAGTTGGCAAGCCACTGTTCAAAAGCTAAATGCGGATGTAGTTTACCGAAATAGATTCTTTAAAGCTTTTGGCTCTCCAGTTATCGATTCTACTCATGTTGCAAAGGCAATTGCTCAATTTATTAGAACAATGGTCTCAGGGGAATCAAAGTTTGATGTCATGTATAAATACGAGAATGGTTTGTCACTGAATGCTGTTGAACAGCAAATCTTCACGACCATTGAAGTAGATGAATGGGCAGGATACGATTTGTTTAAAAGTTTAAATGGTGCAGATTGTTTCCATTGTCATAATGGACCATTGATGCGTGTTAAAAAATTTAGCAACAATGGATTAGATGTCACTCTAACAGATTTAGGTCGTGGCGCCGTAACAGGAAATTCAAATGATAATGGAAAATTCAAAGTGCCAACGCTAAGAAATATTGCGTTAACTGCGCCTTATATGCATGACGGAAGATTCGCAACCCTTGATGACGTAATTGAATTTTATTCAAGTGGTATACATGCAGGTCCTACTGTAGATCCCTTAATTGAATATGCAAGTCAAGGTGGCGTTCAATTAGATGCTCAAGAGAAGATGTTGTTGAAAAAGTTTTTGCTAACCCTTACGGATTTGAATTTTGTGAATAATCCAGCATTTAAAGATCCTAATTAATCCATCAATGAGCAGTGATCGATTAACAACGGAGGATAAGGCCTTAAAAATAAATCTCAAAGGAGATATTTATGGCTGCTTTGCTGAAATAGGTGCAGGGCAAGAGGTAGCAGCTAATTTTTTTAAAGCTGGAGGGAGCTCGGGAACAATTGCATTTACTCGTTCTGCCTATGATATGAAAATATCAGATTCCATGTATGGTCCAACTTCAAGATATGTGTGCGAAGAACGCTTGGCAACCATGTTATCTGCTGAATACAACCAATTAACAGCGGTTCTTCCTGAAAAAAATAAGGATGCTCGCTTTTTTGCTTTTTGTAATACGGTTGAATCATTAAATTATCACAAAACAAATCAAGGGCATGGTTGGATAGGCATTCGTTATCAGAAAACTTTAGGAGGAAAGCCAAACGATATTGTTCTACACGTGAAACTTCACGATTCCGGACATAAATCACAGCAAGAATCATTGGGGATTTTAGGCGTAAATCTTATTTATGCCGCCTTTTTTCACCATGATAATTTAGATAAATTTATAGATGTATTAGTAGCACGATTGCCGCGTGAAAAGATAGAAATTGATATGTTACGCTTTTCAGGGCCTGATTTTGAAGGTGTAGACAATAGACTTGTTTCCTTAAATTTGGTTCAAAGAGGAATAACAGATGCCACCATGTTTGACCTAGCCAAAAATGTTCTGCAGCCCGCAACTGCACTCTATAAAAAAAATGTATTGTTGATGAGGGGAAGGTTTAGGCCTGTTACTAAGGTCCATATTGATATGATTGAGAAAGGGAAGAAAGCCTTTCTCCTCGAAAATAATGTGGATGAAGGAAGTTTGGAGGTGATTTTTGAATTGACGCTCAAAGATTTAACGGCTGATGGAAAAATTTCGATAAAAGACTTCATGGATCGAGCGGAATTGCTCGGATCGCTTGGTTATACGGTTATGATCTCAAATTATTTGAAGCACTATAAAATGGTTGAGTATTTATCGGCAACGACAAAAGGATCCATGATTGGTGTTATAGTTGGCATTTATAACTTGAATACGATATTTGATGAACGCTATTATGATAATCTTCAGGGGGGACTTTTAGAGGCTTTTGGACGTGGATTTGGTAATTCTGTTAAACTATATGTTT
>JBILCD010000078.1:0-10180 GCA_044353285.1 Crocinitomicaceae bacterium
TCTTCTGTTACTTCCTCAGCAATCCAATCCGGAAGATCTATGGGTGTATTGATATCGTTTAATTCAATTTCCGCTATGATCAATCCTTGTAAATTTCCTTCAAACACATCAATTTCCCAACATAAGTCATTTTGATAAAATAAATAGCGTTTCTTTTTAAGAAGTTTAGTACAAAATAATGTCATCATTTCATTCGCTTCAGACAAAGGAATTTCATATTCAAATTCATCTCGTTCAAGAGCACTTTCACCGCCCTTAATGGTAAGAAAAGCTTTGTGATCAATGATTCTAATACGCGTACTAATCGAAGAACTGCTATGAATGTACCCTTGGATAATATTTATTGGTATTAGCTCTTCAATAAAAGACATTTGTGTGACGTTAACTTTAAATTTTCGCTCTATTTCTTTCAATTGTTCAATTTTATCAAATTTATTCAATAATTTTATGAAAACAACGCAACAAATTTTTAATTTTATACGTCTTTTAAACCTCAACTTAAATTCATACAACATGCGCACCCTATCTTACCTTTGTTTTTTTATTCTTTTTTCTGGCATGAGTGCCTATTCCCAAAAAATGGTTTCCACCGTTATATCCGCTCCAAAAGTAATTTATAATGAAGCTGGACTGAAAATTTCCACTAAAGAAGTTAATTGTTTTGATGAAAAAAGAAACGAAAACATGGTTTACCAAATGTTGATTCTTGAAAATCAAACCTCCGCAATTATTAATTTAAAAGCGAAGCAAGAATTATATTATGATAATGTTTGCGTTACCTGTCCAAACGACGAGTATGATTTCAAATACGTATTAGATCCAAAAGAAATTTTAGAAGGTACCTGCGATGCGGGTAATATTCCATCCCTTCAAATTTGGGATCACCAAACAAACGGTTTTTACAAGGAAGTATTAACTGACTTTAAATTACAAGTAGTACGCTTATAATTTTTTATTTCACTTTTTTAAATTCCACTTCTTCTTATTTAATTTTCCGCTTTGGTGCCGATTATTTATATTTTTGTAAATGATTCAATTTAGGGCACGCACTCCAAGATGGATAATTATAGTGATTGACTTGCTCATTGCTGCCTTCGCATTGTTGCTTTCTTACCTCATTCGTTTTGATCTACACACTGATTTTAGCATCTTTCAAAAAGAATGGGAAGTATTATCAAAATCTATATTTCTTTATTTTAGCATTAAATTTTGTGTCTTCTATGCGCTTAAAATTCATAGGGGATTAGTGAGATACACCTCAACGCAAGATCTTCGAAGAATTCTAATAGCAAGTGTAATTTCAAGTTTAATTTTCTTCATACTTAGCATCATTCGTATGAACTTCGTCGATGGTTTTTACCTCTTTCCAATGACGATCCTGATTATGGAATTTATTTTTAGCTTGACATTCATGGCTGGTAGTCGTTTTGTGATTAAACTGCTCTATTTAGAGTCGATTAAACTTAAACTTGTTAAAGAAAACGTATTGATTTATGGGGCTGGCACCATGGGTCTGATTACCAAACGAACAATTGAAGAGGACACTCGAAATAATCAAGTGGCAATTGGATTTATTGATAATAATTATAAATTAGTGGGAAATAGAATTGACGGATTACCTATTTATTCTCCTGATAAAATTTTAGAACTCCAACAACAGCTCAACATCACTAAACTTATTATTTCCATTCGCAATCCCGCTGATGATCAGCTCAATAAAGTCATTGAAAATTGCTTAGAAGCAGGAATAAGGGTTCAAAAAGTGCCTGACCCCAAGACTTGGGTAAATGGTGAGTTAAGTGCTCTTCAAATTGTTAAAATACCTATTGAAGATTTATTGGGACGAGCACCAATTGCGCTAAATCAAGAAAAACTGCGGACTAGTCTTTCAAATAGAACTATACTTGTAACTGGAGCGGCTGGTTCAATCGGAAGTGGATTAGTCCTTGAATTATTAAACCATCATCCAAAAAAAATAATCCTATTAGATCAGGCAGAGTCTCCTTTATATGATTTGGAAAATCAACTTAGGCAACTTGAAACAGAAACCTTGCTGGAAGTTGTCATCGGTGATGTTCGCTCTCTTAATCGAATGCGGAAAATATTCGATGTGTTACGTCCGCAAATTATATTTCACGCTGCAGCCTATAAGCATGTTCCAATGATGGAAAATAACCCATCTGAAGCTATTCATACTAATATTCTTGGAACAAAGCATTTGGTTGATTTAGCCTGCGAATATCACGCAGAAAAATTCATCTTTATATCGACAGACAAAGCTGTTAATCCGACAAATGTAATGGGAGCAAGTAAACGAATAGCAGAAATGTATGCCCAACAGAAAAATAAAATCGGAAGCACCCAGTTTATCACAACTAGGTTCGGAAATGTACTTGGATCTAATGGTTCAGTAATTCCACTCTTTCAAAAACAAATTGAAAATGGAGGACCAGTTACTGTAACAGATGAGCGAATTACGCGATTTTTTATGACGATTCCAGAAGCCTGTCAATTAGTTTTAGAAGCTTTTTCGATGGGCGAAGGAGGAGAAATCTTTGTATTTGATATGGGCGAATCGATTAAAATTATTGATTTGGCAAAAAAGATGATTCAGCTTAGCGGCCTTGAATTAAATAAAGACATCAGCATAAAAATAACCGGAATGCGTCCAGGCGAAAAACTCTACGAAGAATTACTTGCAGATGAAGAAAATACCTTAGCTACCCATCACCCTAAAATACTAATTGCTAAGACCAGGGAAAACTCCAGTCAATTAGGGAAAGAAATTGATGCTTTGATTGCATTATTTAATGAGCAGAATAATCAAGAAATAGTACTAAAAATGAAAGAAATCGTTCCTGAATTTATTAGTCAGAACTCCACTTTTGAAAAATTAGATTAATGATTATTCCTCCATTAAAAATACAAGTACGATTTTCTGATCTCGATATTCTTGGACATGTTAACAATACCATTTACCTAAGTTATTTCGAAATGGCACGAATCCATTATTTCACTGCTTTAGTAGGCCCAAATTGGGACTGGTTAAAAGAAGGGGTGGTTTTGGTTAAAAACGATGTTGAATATCATGTACCTATACTCTTACACGACGAACCTACAATTTTTTTATTTGTCACCGAAATTCGTAACAAAAGTTTTTCTTTAGCTTATAAAATTATGATAAATGAGAAACTACATACAACAGGAGGATCTACCTTAGTCTGTTTTAATAGTGCCATTCAACAATCCATCGTCATTCCACCAATCATGCTGGAAGGACTCTCAAAACTTAAACAAGATGAACATTAAATTAATAATTTGTACAACTTGCCTGCTTGTTATGGGAAGTTTGTTTGGACAAAAACAAGGCCCTTGCTATGCCAAAAAAAGAATGTGCGACAGAAAATTATACGTTAATGCCTACGACAAAGTAGCCTTTGATGAGGAAACACAAACCTATCTTCTAAGATCTGACTACAGAACGCTTTTTAATGGTACATGTGAGACCTGTTATCGAACAAATGTCTTACAAGAACGCATCACCATAAAAAATGGAAAAAGAGATGGTTCTGATACTTCCTTCTATTCTTCTGGATGCATTCAATCTATTCAAAGTTATTCCTTAGGTGTTAAGAATGGAAAATTTCTAATCTACTTCGATAGTACAGGCCGATTGACTAGTGAAGGTAATTATTTAGCGGGTAAGAAAAATGGGGAATTTGTCGATTTTGAAGCAAACGGCGATAGTATTACAAGCGAAAATTACATCAATGATTTAAAAAGTGGTGAACAAAAAACATACTATGTAGGAGGTAAAATTGGAAAAATTGTACATTATCAAAATGGGCTACTAAATGGAAGCCACAGAACATATGATTTAAATGGAAAAATTGAAATCGATCTTAACTTCAAAGAAGGAAAAAACCATGGGGTTTGGAAGTATTATCACCTAAACGGAAAAGAAGCTAAAATTGAAACATGGAATAATGGATTGAAAGATGGCGTATTTTTATTCAATGATGATAAAGGAGCATTAATTAAAAAAGAAAGTTTTAAGAAAAATGTGGCCGATGGTGAATTCATTGAAAATTATCAAAACGGAAAACTAAAGCATTTAATCATCTATAAAGCGGGGGAAATTATACGCGAACAAAAGATAGACGATTATGGAAAGACAACATATACCTTCGATAAAGCCTTATCTAAAGCAAAAGAAAAAGAAGATAAGAAAAAAGCCAAAGATGGAACGGTTGATGATGATATTCAAGATGTAATTGACGAGAAAGATAAAAAAGGAAAAAAAGGCAAGAAGAAAAAGAAGGATTAAATCAAGCCTGTTAATATACTCGAGCCTAAAATGATAAGGGCGATACAAACAATTTTTTGAATGGACTTCATTGTTGTTTTAGCAAACAATATTTTTCCTAAAACAGAACCAATTATAGCTGCTAAAATCCCTACTAGTAACAACGTATATGGTATTTCTGATTCTGAAAAATGAACCTTATAAAAAATAAGACGAGTCAAATCCACTAGTAGAGAAACGCAAACACCCGTAGCAATAAAAACCTCTTTTTTTAAGTTGCGATGTGCTAAGAAAGCACTTCGTAGGGCACCCTGATGACCGGATAATCCACCAAAGAAACCCGAAATAAAACCACCAATAGTTAATGGGAGAGCAGCAATTTTAATTTTTGGATAAAATTCAATAATGGCAAAACAAAGCATGAGTATTCCAATCGTAAATTCAATGAAATTTACCTCCCTCGGAATTCCCCAAATCGTGGTTTTGTAAAATAAGCCAAGATCACTAATTAAGGTCAACAAGAATGATCCAATGCCAGCGCCAAGCAATGCCCCTACTCCAAAATAACATAAAATAGCAAGGTTAATTCCCCGAAATACCAAGCCCAATTTTAGCACATTATTAGCCAAATGAACAATAGCTGTCATTGCAATTGCCAATTCCAAATTAACGAATAAGGCAAAAGCTGGTAATAATAATGTCCCTAATCCAAAGCCAGAGAAAAAAGTGAGGGTAGCGGCGCCAAAAGCAACTAGGGAGATTACAAGGAATGGAATTAAATCAGCCAATTATTTTTAACTTTGAAGCAAATTTACACATCATGATTGATTTACGAAGCGATACGCTTACCAAACCTTGCGCTGAAATGATAAAAGCCATGGCAGCAGCCGCGGTGGGAGATGATGTTTTTGGTGAAGATCCAACCGTAAATGAATTAGAAACTTTTGCTGCGAATTACTTCGGGAAAGAAGCAGCCTTATTTTGCTCCTCGGGAACACAAACGAACCAGATCGCAATAAATGTTCATGTTCAACCAGGAGGAGAAGTAATCTGCCATGAAGAAAGTCACGTTTATAAATATGAAGGTGGCGGAATTGCTCGTAATTCTGGTGCTTCTGTTCGACTTTTACGTGGAGATCGAGGTAGAATTACAGCTGCTGAAATTGAAAAATACTTGAATCCTGTTCATGATGTTCATTTTCCACTCACTCAATTAGTATCAATTGAAGATACCGCAAACAGAGGAGGTGGGGCAGTTTATGACTTTAATGAAATACTAAAAATTAAAGCAGTTTGCCTAGCGAATAATCTCCCTTTGCATTTGGATGGCGCAAGGCTGATGAATGCCTTGGCAGTAAACGGTATTGATACACATACCTATTGCGCGCCCTTTGATTCTATCTCAATTTGCTTATCCAAAGGACTTGGTGCGCCAGTAGGATCAATATTATTGGGTTCAGCTGAATTTATTTTGAAAGCACGCAGAGTTCGTAAAGTTTTTGGCGGTGGCATGCGACAAGCAGGATTTATCGCAGCTGGAGGATTATTTGCCTTGAAGTATAATGTTGATCGACTCATTCACGACCATAGCCATGCAAAACTTTTGGAAATTGGCTTGAAAAAATGTGCCTGGGTGGCGGATATCGTACCCGTTGAAACCAATATTGTCATCATCCAATTAACTGAAATGGAAAAAAGAGATCAACTAATTTTGGAATTAGCAAAAAATGGAATTAAGGTAATTGCTTTTGGTCCTGGGCTTATCAGAATGGTTACCCACTTAGATATTTCAAAAGAAGACATTCACAAGGTGTGTGAAAAGGCAGCTGAAATCGTTGCTTTTTAACATAGATGAAAAACAAGGACATTTAATCACAAAAAAAAAAACAAGTGGAGGGGAATTTTGATCTATTATATACAAATCTCGAAATACCAAACTAATGAAGGATTATGTCGAAGATATATGGTTTTATTAATTTCTGATTCCACCTAATAAAATTATTATATTATTGTTAGCGCTAATCCTTTATTTTTAAATTTTCATTCTTAATGTAGCCAATTCTGCCATTAGACCTCCTTATTCGGCACCAATTAGCATCTAATTTATATAAGATATAAACTTCTTCATTTGGAATGTTACATGTTTGAATAGCAACACTCTTTTCACTTGGTAATTCAAATAATATACATGGAGAATTTAATATTATTGCAATGGGCAACTGATCTTCTAAAACATCAATATTGGAAGTCCCATTTCTATTATTATCTTTATTGAAGTATGTATTATGCCCCCAAACAAGTAAAAGAAGTGCCACAATCCCGAAAATTAATAGTAGGAAAATATTTGCAGAGGGTGAAGGACTTTTTGTTATTTCGTCAAAAACTCCGGGTAAACTGAACTCTAAGCGATGAGAACAATTAAATGATTTAATAAGGAGCTTCGTTTCTTTGTTATAAATTTGTATTTCGCTTGTATTACTTGCTTCCAATATCAATGTTCGCCCTTCCATACGATGTTTTATGTTTGCTAGCTCAAGACCATCAATTAATATATCAGCATTAAAATAATTATAATTGTATAGTTTTACATTAACAATTTTGGAGGATAAATCAGCAGGTTTTGGAGGCAAAACTATATTTTTTCTTGGCGCTGATTTTTTTTCGACAACTAATTTAGGCAAGAGTTCACTTAATGCAATAAACGACTTTGGTCTTTTCTTTGGTTCTTCATTCAAGCATACTTCAATTAACGAATCCCAAATTGAACCTGTATTTACAAAAGGAGGTATGTCTAGGAATGAATCAGAATTTAACAGGGTATTTTGCTTTATACACAAGACGTACCAAATAATTAGACCCAAACTGTAATATTCACTTGCCTGATTAATTGCTCCATAGTTAATTTTACGCTCAGGACTGTAAAATATGACAGCGTTCTGAATAGAACTATTATCGGAGCCAATGAATGGAATTTGATGATACATTCGGTGCTCTATAGTACCAAAAAATGTCAACTTCACATCTCCTAAGGCATCAACCACAAAGCTATTTGGGTTTAAGCCTTGATGAAAAAGACTTTTTTTATTCAAACTATTAAGAGCGTCAATCATTTTTAAAATTAAGCTTGAAAATTGATTTTCAGAACTATTGCTTAAAGAAGAAAGGTAGATACTTAATTGTTGAAAACCAGGATTAATGCAAGTAATGCTTACTTCATCATTCGTTTCGATAACCTCATCAATAGTTAATAGATTAGGATCTTTCAAGGTTTGTAAAAATCGTGCGCCTGATAAGAAAATAGATCTTAAGGTCGAATTATTTAGCGCCGGCTCTTTCAAACGCTGTTTTAAAATAAGAGTACCCTCAGAATTTTGGTACTCTTCAACTTGGGTATATGTTCCGTTGTATGTAATTTTCATAGCCATGTAAATTTACATTTTATTTAGCAAATTAAATGACACTCTGAAATTTTCAGTCGAGAATATATAAAAAACATAGTTGTAAATGTAACGATTATATATTTTTCATTTAAGTTAATTATAAACTAACGAATATGAAAACTACAGCATTTATATCTATCATTGGAATAAGTATCATCCTTCTTTTTTCATACTATGAATTTGAAATGAACTCCAATTTTGTTTCTAATGAACCACTCATTAAAACTGCAGTGGTAGTTTCTGATGTACCCGTAAAACGACCGATTTTGGACACTAGACGACCAAAAATCAGCAACGAATTAAGGGATACAAAAAAAACTATTCGCGTCGAAAAGAAACGAAATGAATGCTTTGAATTAGATGAATCAACCGTCGCGTTATGGAGATTCAATGAAGAAAATGGAACTACATTTAAAAATGAAAAAAATAATGTCTTAGGGGACTATAAAGGAAATCCTACAAGCGTAAAAGGCAAATTTGGAAACGCCATAAAATTTGACGGCATTGATGATTATGGAAATTGTAACTTCAATCCTCAAGAACGAAATTGCACCTATGAGATTTGGTACAAACCCGATCTAATTCCAGATAATGACGGTTGGGTTTGGATGGGTTGGGGCCTATATAATTCCGGTTTAATTATGCGAGGAAATGAGATTTCACTTTGTGAATACACCTCAGACGTGAAAGACAAAACGAAATTTAGAATCAATCCTAATAAATGGAATTATATTGCATTTGTTTTTTCAGATAACCCTAGTGAGCAAGGATTATTTATAAATGGCCATAAAATAGGGAACCTAAAAATAGCGCGTAATGAACCCACATGGAATACCTTATGGCTCGCTGTTGACATGACTTTTGGAGCGAATCATTTTTTAAATGGAACCATTGATGAATTTAGAATTTCAAATAAACCAAGATCTCAAAAAGAAATACAGGAATGCTGGAAAAGAAATAACTAGTGTCCGATAAAACTTTTTGAAAAGCGGGATTTTAGTTTTAATCTATGTCAAGGAGCTACCGGAATGAAAAACTCAAAGCGTAAAGGGAAATAAAAAGAAATGAAAAAAGATAAAAAGTATACTTTTTTCATTATTTCTGGAAAATTATCTAATTTGCATAATCGCTATTTTGGCAGCAGTGATTTCGGCCCTACATTCAGTCGCACATGAACCCTCATTTTGAAATCGATTGATTTGCGTACTTAGTTCCTTTATTGTTATAATACGCTCTTTTGTAATGTCGCTCCTAGAATCTTTCGCGGTTCTCATTGCGGCTTTCTTTATTGCTACTGCTGTATTACAATTGCAAGTTGCTGCTGGTGCCGATGGTGTTGCCGTTGGAGTTGTAGGTACTACTGGGGCTTTAGTTACTGGTGGTGTTGATGGTGTTGGTGTTGCATTTTTGCTAAAGCAGGTAAGAAGATGGATTTTTTTGTCTTTAGTCGTTGTAGGATTCCAACTTGCACCTTTTTTAGTTTCCCATTTCCCGTTAAAATAGCGGTAAGTACTCCCACTCCCATTTGGTAATTTATAACCATCTTCGGTAATATAACTCTTTGCCGTTTCAAGAACAGTATAGCCAGCTGGATTTTTATTATCCGATTTAGGACCCGGAGGCAATGGAGCAGGAGCCTTCTTAGTGGTATCTGATGAATTACCAGGAGGAGTTGGTGGTGTTGGCGGCGGCACAGCCCCAGGACCAGTAACAAGAACAGGTGGCTCAGCAGTAAACAAACCAACTTTCCAAAAAGTAATACCTAAAACTCCAATAAATAATACTAGAAACAAAGCCATGAGCGATTTTTTAGATCTTCTGGATTCATTGTTTGGCTTTGGAAACTTTGCTATATCAATACTAGAATCCTCTTTCTCTCCGATGCTCTGACTAGAGACATTCGAGTTTTTTGGTAGAAGATTAATGATGTTAGCAATCTTATTATCCGACTTAAATTTAAGCTCATTATTCAAACAAGATTCAAAAAAAGAATCCCAAATTGTTTCTGTGGGAGCAAAATATTTGTTTTCCGTAATTAATTTCCAGTTTTTTACCGGAGACTTCGCGAATACAAAAACATGCCAATAAATTAATCCCAGCGAATAAATGTCTGATTCTATGCTGATGGAGAAGAAATTGCCACTACGTTCAGGACTCAAATAATGCATGAATTCCTGCTTTGAGTCCGGGGTGATTTGTTGGAATTGGTGCATCCTAAATTCAAGAATATCAAATAAACTTAATTGCACATTAGCGGAATCATCAACCAAAAATGAACTAGGCTGCAAAACTGGATAGTACACCATGCTTTGATGCAATGTCTCTAATCCATTGCCCATTTTCTTGAAAAGTTCTGTCAATTCAGCATCTGAAAAATTTTCCTTTCCAGCGATGTAGTCTGGAAGAGACTTGACATTTTTTGTCTGGCAAAGAA
>JBILCD010000079.1:0-10171 GCA_044353285.1 Crocinitomicaceae bacterium
CTTAATTGTTAATCAAGTAATGAAGGCTATCAATAACGATCTTTGTGATTCTGTTTTCTCTTTTATTCCAAATACGGCAGAGGTATCATTTCTTGGAATGATAAAAGGTATTGAGGATGAATTAAATGAGCGAAAAGTAAAAGAAATTACAGCACTAGGCGCAAATCCATCCGCGGAAGATATTACGAAAATAATACAGCAACGGACAAGAATTGAAAAAATAGCGATTAAAGATGCAAAACTTCGAACCTTCATTACACAAGATAATTCACGTGACGACCTTGTAACACACGTGTACGATATCACCTACGGAAGTGTGCGCAAGGGAGTTGATAATTTAGTCATCATCGACGATAGCATTGTTCGAGGAACTACCTTGAAACAAAGTATTTTACGAATGCTTGATCGCTTGAGTCCTAAAAAAATTATTGTTGTTTCCTCTGCTCCACAAATTAGGTACCCTGATTGCTACGGAATTGATATGGCTAAGTTAGGCGATTTCATTGCCTTTGAAGCCGCTATTTGTCTTCTACATGATCGAAATATGCAGTCAACAATTGATTTTGTTTACCGAAAATGTAAAGAACAACTGCTGCTTCCTAAAGAACAAGTAAAAAATTACGTGAAAGAAATTTACGCACCTTTTACAGATGAAGAAATTTCAGCCAAAATTGCTGTATTATTAAAACCAAAAACAGTAAAAGCAGCCGTAGAAATTATTTATCAAAAAGTTGAAAACCTACACCTTGCCTGTCCGAATCACACGGGCGACTGGTATTTTACTGGAAACTATCCTACGCCCGGTGGAAACAAAGTAGTCAACCGAGCCTTTGTTAATTGGGTTGAAAAGAAAAACGAAAGAGCATACTAAAAGTTGAACATTGAATGCGTGCTAATCGAATGAGTAGCGCCAGCATTTTGTTCAATATACAAACTAGCAGATAAGCTTAAACCAGCGGAATTTTCTTGAATCGTATTAAGCACCTCTAAAAATTCGCTTGTACTAGCTACTTTGAATGCAAAGCCGTCCAAAAGTGGCTGTTCGGTTTCTGGAAACTTGCTAACTTTAGGTCCAAAAATAACCGGTAGACCAAAAACCAAGGGCTCAAGAATGTTATGCAATTTACCGGAAAATCCCCCGCCGATTACTGCAATATCCCCAAACCGATAAGCCAATGATAAATGACCAATCGTGTCTAAAATTAAGACCTGTTGTTGCATGTAATTGCTAAATGCTGTAAAGCGAATGGCTTTATCACCCATGCTAGCCATGAGTCGCGCACTATTTTCTTCTTTAACATCGTGTGGTGCAACAATGATTTTTCGTGTGCAGCCACTTTCCAATAAAGCAAGTAACAAGCCCTCCTCTTCTCTCCAACTGCTACCAAAAATAATGGCTTTTTCACCTTCCAAAAAAGTGCTAAAAATCTCGTATTCAAGAGATGAATTGTTTGATTTTTCAATTGTTGCAGCGCGATTTGCCAAAACTCGATCAAATCGTGTATCGCCAACACAAGCTATCTGCTCTATTTGGATAGACTGCAGCAAGGCAAATGTTGACTTATTTTGAACGAAGAAAAAATCAAACGATTGAAGTATTTTTCGGAAGAATCCCCCATAAAACTTAAAATAAACTTGATTTTTTCGAAGTAAAGTAGCTACTGAAAGTAATACAACCCCTTGTTTCTTGGCGGCAAAAACAACATTAGCCCAAAACTCATACTTAATAAAGATAGCGTAAGTAGGTTGAAGTTTTTGAATGAAAAGCGCAGCATTTTTGGGTGTGTCGAGCGGTAAATACACTGCGTAATCAACACAGTTTTTCCTCTTTTGATAATGATCCATGCCAGAAGGCGAGAAGAAAGAGACAACGATTAAACAAGAGGATTCACGCTCTTTTAAGGCAAACATCAGGTCTAAGCCTTGGTCAAATTCGCCCAATGATGCGCAATGAAACCAATAAATTTTATCACTTTTTGGGATGCTATCTAATGTTTCCTGCCAATTTTTTCGTCCTTCTACCCATCGTTTTGCTTTTGGTGAAAATAAAGACGCTACACGTATAGCAAATCCGAGCATTAAAATGGAAATATTATACAAAAAGCTCATATTAATTGTAATAATAAGCTTTAGGTTGCCGCTTGTAAATCGGAATAAACCAACCTACACGAAAACCAAATTGAAGGTCTAAACGCAAATCAGTGGAAACAGGAGTTGTGGGTTGATCAAAGAAAATTGTTCTTCGATTTTTTGTGAAGCCCTGCTGTGCATAGAGCCCAGCATAAAAATTATAGAATCCACCGTCAGCCAAAAAAGAATACCCAACAAATTGATGCGTATTAATACCCGTTGTCATACGGTCATATCCCTTTTTATAGGTGAGTTCCAATTGTGGAATAACCTGATCTTGGGTTTCAACGCGCATGTGATGCAACAAATAGCCCACGCCGCCATGCACAAAAATACCTGAGTTTTTATTTGAGCCCCAAACTGGAAATAAGCGTCCGATTGATGCATTTGCATTAAAACCTCGAGGCATGACCAAGACCCTTGCAATTTCGCCATTAATATCGGTGATGTTTCCTTGAGCATCAACTAAATGATCAAATAAGCCCGTTAAATTTACTTTTTGTCCAAAAATAAAATTTGCATCTAAACCAAAATAAAACTGCTTAGCTGTTTTATAGCCCGCCATAAAACCAAGGTGATTCAAGTAGCCATAACGATCGTCCAAATCTCCTGATGGTAAATTTCCCCCATAATGCACTCCTACCCATGGCGTAGCGATGGCAGAATCTTTCACTGTTCGCTGAGCAACAAACACTTGAATGGATTGTAGCATGAAGAAAAATAATACTATCTGAAAGCGATTCATTCTTCAAAAGTAATTTATTTTTTAGCTTTTTACACTGATAATTAAAACTATCGCTTTGCATTTTGCTCGTTCGTCTTACAATGAGCTCAATGAGCTCATGAAAGTGGATCGAGCGGAGCCGAGAGCCACGGATAGCTCAATGAGCTCATGAAAGTGGATCGAGCGGAGCCGAGAGCCACGGATAGCTCAAAAGCTCATCTTTGGCAAAGCTTTAAGCTTAAAAGGAAGGATGGACTTACCCCTGTTACTTCCGAGAAACAAGGCGGAAGCCAAAGTAGTTGCCGCGGTCGTATAGGTCGCCACCGCAGTAGCGGTTCGCCGACCGGCAGCATCTCGCATCATCGAACCAGCCACCACCGCGGTATGTGCGATCATCGCTGCACCATTCCGATACGTTTCCATGCATGTCATACAAGCCCCACGCATTGGCAGGAAAACTGCCTACTGCTGTGCTGTGTTCACGGTTAATTCCTGTAGCATTGTTGTTGTAAGGATTGTAATTGGCTTGATTTGTTGTCAGGTTCTCGCCCGTGTTGAAGGGCGTAGTGCTACCAGCTCTACAAGCATACTCCCACTCCGCTTCGGTGGGTAAACGTGCGCCTACCCACTTTGCAAAAGCGGTGGCATCATTCCAACCTACGTTGATCACAGGGCGCTGGCCACGGCCCCAACCTTCGTCGCTTGGCTTTTTGCGCTTTGTAGCCTCGCAAAAAGCATCGTACTGAGCAAAGGTAACTTCATGGGCGCTCATTTTAAAAGCACTCAGGCTTACTTCATGTTGGCTTTCATTATCATTTCTATCTACTTCATCCGTTGGGCTACCCATCATAAAGGTACCCGCTGGAATAGCTACCCATTTAATCGTAGGCTTGGTTGATTCATCTGCAAGTTTAATCGTGGGCTCGGTTGATTCATTTGCAAGATCTGGTGTTGATTCATTTGCAATATCTGGTGTTGATTCATTTGCAATATCTGGTGTTGATACATTTGCAACACCTGGTGTTGAATTACCACCACAACTTGAGATAAAAAGTGCAACGATAGCTACTAATGGGAAATAGGAACTTAGTTTTTTCATGAACTGTAGTTTTTAAAACAGAAACTTTTAATAAAATTAGCACATAATTCTGTACTAATTAGTTTGTGCCTTTTTTTATCCTTGTAATCCATGTAAATTATTGTTTGAACACTTATTATCTTGCCTAAAACCCTTACTTTTGACGTAAATTTATTTCAATTATTTGTATGAGAAAAATTCAAATGGTCGATTTGATCAGTCAGTATGAAAAAATTAAGCCGGCCATTGATGAGGCGATTTTTTCAGTTATAGAAAATGCTCAATTTATTAATGGACCAGAAGTTACTGGTTTTCAAAATGAATTTGAAAGCTATTTAGGAATTAAGCATGTAATTCCATGTGCTAATGGCACAGATGCTTTACAAATCGCCATGATGAGTTTAGGATTGAAGCCTGGAGATGAAATTATCACGCCTTCCTTTACCTATATTGCCACCACAGAAGTGATGGCACTGCTTGGACTAACACCCATTTTTGTTGATGTAGATCCCAATACTTTCTGCATTGATCCTTCCAAAATTGAAGCAGCAATCACCAAAAATACCAAGGCAATTGTTCCCGTTCATCTCTATGGACAAGCTGCCGATATGAATAAAATAATGGCTATCGCAGAAAAGCACAAACTCTTTGTAATAGAGGATAATGCTCAAGCTATTGGCTCTGATTATCACCTGGATAATGGATCAGTCGTAAAAACAGGGACTATTGGACATATTGGTTGCACATCATTTTTTCCTAGCAAAAACTTAGGCTGCTACGGCGATGGTGGCGCAATGTGTACAAATGATGATGCACTGGCTGAAAAAATTCGAATGATCGCCAATCATGGTCAAAGTAAAAGGTATTACCACGATATGGTTGGATGTAATTCACGATTAGATAGCATTCAAGCTGCCGTATTGCGCATAAAACTTCGTCAATTAGATAATTACATTGATGCTCGAAGAAACGTTGCCGATTACTATGATGGGGTACTAGGAAGTATAAAAGGCGTGAGTATTCCCTTTCGCGCGCATGACTCTAAACATGTTTTTCATCAATACACTATTAAATTGGAAGGGATTAATCGCAATGAATTAAATGAATATTTAGCATCCAAAGAAATTCCCTCCATGATCTATTATCCGGTTCCCGCTCATCGTCAAAAAATGTTTGCCCATTTTGGAAGTGATGCAACCAACTTACCGGTAACAGACGAACTTACATCCACTGTTATTTCACTTCCCATTCATACTGAAATGCAAGATGAGCAACTTGAATTTATCACATCGGAAATCATTGAATTCATTCAAAAAAAATGAAAATAGCTGTAATTGGAACTGGATATGTTGGACTGGTAACTGGTACCTGTCTTGCAGAAACAGGGAATATCGTTTCTTGCATTGATATTGATGCTAATAAAATCGCTCGGCTAAATAAGGGAGAAGTGCCGATTTATGAGCCACAATTAGATGCTTACTTTGAACGTAACATGAAAGCCCAGCGTTTAATCTTTACAACCTCATTAGTTGATGGGATTAAAGATGCTGAGGTGATATTTCTAGCACTTCCTACTCCTCCCGGCGAGGATGGATCTGCAGATTTATCCTACATTTTAAAGGTTGCCGAACAATTGGGTAGCTTGATCGAAAAATATACCATTATCGTTGACAAAAGCACCGTTCCTGTTGGCACGGCAGATAAAGTACATGAGATCATCTCCAAGAAAGCAAGAGGTGCATTTAGCGTTGTTTCGAACCCTGAATTTTTACGCGAAGGCTTTGCTATTAGCGATTTTATGAAACCAGATAGAGTTGTTATTGGAACCGATGATGCAGCAGCACGAAAAGTGATGGAAAGGCTTTATAAACCATTCGTTCGGCAAGGCAATCCCATTATATTTATGGATGCAAAATCAGCCGAACTAACAAAATATGCAGCCAATGCTTTTTTGGCGACGAAAATTACCTTCATGAATGAGATTGCTAATTATTGCGAGATAGTTGGTGCAAATGTGGATCAAGTTAGAATTGGTATTGGTTCAGACGAGCGAATTGGCAAACGCTTTTTATTCCCCGGAATTGGGTATGGTGGCTCTTGTTTTCCTAAAGATGTACAAGCATTAGTTAAAGCGGGAAAGGATGATGATTTTGAGTTTAATGTCTTACGCTCTGTTATGGAGGTGAATACGCGACAAAAAACAATCTTGTTTCCAAAAATAATGAATTACTTCGATGGAAATATAAGAGGGAAAAATATTGCGGTTTGGGGCTTGGCCTTTAAGCCAGATACGGATGATATCCGCGAAGCTCCTGCGCTTTATTTAATAAATAAATTAGTTGAATCAGGCGCCGTAATCACAGCCTTTGATCCTGAGGCCATGGAAAATGTTCGTACACAAATTGGCGATAAGATTCAATATGCCGAAAATGAATACGATGCCTTAAAAGAAGCCGATGCTTTGATAATCTGCACCGAATGGAGCATCTTTAGAAATCCGGATTTTAGTAGAATTAAAGCAGAAATGAATGGAAATGCACTATTTGACGGCAGAAACTTATTCGATCTAGAAGATATGGAATCAAAAGGATTTTGCTATTTTAGCATTGGTCGAAAAGCCATAATCTCAAAACAATGAAAAGAATACTCATTACAGGAGCGGCAGGTTTTTTAGGCTCACACCTTTGTGATCGGTTTATTAAAGACGGGTATCATGTGATTGGTATGGACAACCTCATCACTGGAAATTTGAAAAACATCGAACACCTATTTAAACTAGAACACTTTGAGTTTTATCACCACGACATTTCTAAATTTATCCATGTTCCAGGAAAACTAGACTTTATTCTTCACTTTGCATCGCCTGCTAGCCCTATTGATTACCTAAAAATTCCGATTCAAACCTTAAAAGTTGGGTCATTAGGTGTTCATAATTGCCTTGGTTTAGCGAAAATAAAGTCTGCACGCGTGCTGATTGCATCAACTTCGGAAGTGTACGGAGACCCAGAGGTGCATCCGCAGCACGAAGATTATTGGGGCAATGTAAATCCGGTTGGACCCCGAGGAGTATACGATGAAGCCAAACGATTTCAAGAAGCGATCACCATGGCCTACCATAATTTTCACGGCTTGGAAACAAGAATTGCTAGGATATTTAATACCTACGGACCAAGAATGCGCCTAAACGATGGCCGTGTTCTCCCAGCATTTATTGGCCAGGCACTTCGTGGAGAAGATTTAACCGTATTTGGAGATGGTTCGCAAACGCGTTCCTTTTGCTATGTTGACGATCTAATAGAGGGCATCGTACGTTTATTACACAGTGATTGTTCTGACCCAGTTAACCTTGGAAACCCAGCGGAAATTACCATTGATCAGTTCGCAAAAGAAATCATTGAGCTAACAAATACAACACAAAAAGTTGTTTATAAATCATTACCAATCGATGATCCGAAACAACGCAGGCCCGACATTTCAAAAGCAAATACACTACTGAATTGGAATCCTGCCATTGATCGTAAAGAGGGATTAAATAGGACTTACTCCTATTTTTTAAGCCTGTCTAAAGAAGAATTAATGGCAACAGAACATAATAATTTTGATAAATACATCATCTCGTAATGGAAAACTATTTTTCACATGAATCAGCAATAATTCATCCCGATGCATCAATTGGAGAAGGAACGAAAATTTGGCATTTTTCTCATATTATGGCAAATTGTAAAATTGGTAAAGGATGTAATATTGGTCAAAATGTGGTGGTGTCGCCTGATGTGGCACTTGGCGATAATGTGAAAGTTCAAAACAACGTGTCTATTTATTCAGGTGTAATCTGTGAAGACGATGTTTTTCTTGGTCCTTCAATGGTCTTTACAAATGTTATAAATCCAAGAAGCCATGTTGTACGCAGAGGACAATACGCTAAAACAATTGTGAGAAAGGGAGCAAGTATTGGCGCAAACGCAACCATTGTTTGCGGACACGAGATTGGCGAATATGCCTTTATCGGAGCAGGTGCTGTTGTTACAAAGGAAGTGCTTCCCTATGCCTTAGTGCTTGGTAATCCAGCCCGACAAGTTGGTTGGATGAGTAAATTTGGGCACAAACTCGCTTTTAATGCCGAAGGGATGGCCAACTGTCCGGAAAGTGGCGAACAATATCAATTAAATGAAAATAAACTTATAATTATTCCCTAATGGAACACCAAAATAAGATACGATTTGCCGTTGTTGGAGCGGGACATATCGGTAAAAGACACGCCGAAATGATTTGTAGAGAAGCCGATGCCGAATTAGTGGCAATGGTTGATGTTAGAACAGAAGAAGAATGCGGTGCTAAAGTATTTGGCGTGCCATTCTTTTCCTCTATTGACGAATTGCTTGCAGCCGATTTAGACATTGATGTTGTTAATATTTGCACACCCAACGGCCTACACGCCTCGCAAGCAATCGCTGCGCTTAATGCAAATAAGCACGTTGTATGCGAAAAACCAATGGGCCTAAGCAAAGAAAGCTGTGAGAAAGTTCTATTCCAAGCATTGCAAGTTTCAAAACATGTCTTTTGTGTAATGCAAAATCGGTATTCCCCACCATCAGAATGGATAAAATCGATAATTGACCAAGGTAAACTTGGGACTATCTTTATGGTACAATTGAATTGTTTTTGGAATAGAGACGAACGCTACTATAAAGCAGGTGGATGGAAAGGAACTGAAGCTTTGGATGGCGGAACCTTATTTACCCAATTTTCTCATTTTATTGATATTATGTACTGGCTTTTTGGAGATATTGATAATATTCAAGGGAAATTTGCTGATTTTACTCACAAAGGGATAACCGATTTCGAAGATTCTGGATTCGTAAGTTTTTCCTTTACCGAAGGAGGAATGGGAAGTATTAATTACTCAACGGCCATTGCTAATCAAAACTTAGAATCCTCCATGACCATCATTGGCGAAAAAGGAAGCGTGAAAATTGGTGGGCAATACATGAATGAGGTAGAGGTTTGTTCAATTGAAGGCTATACCATGCCCGAATTAAAAGAGTCGAATCCCGCAAATGATTATGGCCCGTATAAAGGTTCTGCCGCTAACCATAATTATGTAATTTCAAATGTAATTGATACCCTAAAAGGACGCACTTCAGCCACTACAAATGCCCTAGAGGGTATGAAAGTGGTTGATATCATTGAACGTATTTACAAGGTAAGAAATGAAGCTATTAACATGAATCGATCGTAAAAATGGAAAAAAAAATCTATCAAAAACTTATAGACCGTGAAACAAGCCTTGCCATTATAGGATTAGGTTATGTTGGATTACCAATTGCCTTAGAATTTGCCAAAAAGATAAACGTGATTGGCTTTGATATTAGTCAAGAACGTATTGATTTAATGAAAAATAAAATCGATCCAAGCAACGAATTGCAGTCCGTAGACTTTGAAAATTGCTCGATTGAATTTACCGCTAATTTGGAGGGGCTTCGTGCCGCTTCTTTTTATATTATTGCTGTTCCCACACCAATTGATGATGCGAATTTACCCGATTTACGCCCGCTACTCGCAGCTACAAAAACAATTGCTAAGGTCTTAAAAAAGGGCGATTATGTCGTGTACGAATCAACCGTTTATCCGGGGTGTACTGAAGAAGATTGTATTCCTCTTCTAGAAGAGGGAAGCGGCTTAAAATTTCAAAAAGATTTTAAGGTAGGCTATTCCCCTGAAAGAATTAATCCGGGAGATAAGGTGCATACCTTGCAAAATGTGATTAAAGTGGTTTCGGGTTGCTGTGAGGAATCCTTACAAGAAATTGGACTTACGTATGAGTTAGTAGTGCAAGCTGGCGTGCACCGTGCACCGTCTATCAAAGTGGCAGAAGCTGCAAAAATCATTGAAAACACCCAGCGTGATGTCAATATTGCTTTGATCAATGAATTGTCTATCATTTTTAACAAGCTTAAGATTAACACTTTTGATGTGCTAGAAGCGGCAGGGACAAAATGGAATTTTTTAAAATTCTCCCCTGGTTTAGTGGGGGGGCATTGCATTGGAGTTGATCCATACTATCTGACACATAAAGCACAGCAAGCCGGTTATCACTCACGCGTGATTACAAGTGGACGTTATGTCAACGACTCCATGGGATTTTATATCGCAAAACAAACAGTAAAAAAAGTAATTGCACAAGGGAAACACATTCAAGAAGCGAAAGCACTCATCATGGGTGCAACGTTTAAGGAGGA
>JBILCD010000241.1:0-3396 GCA_044353285.1 Crocinitomicaceae bacterium
GTTTTCCAGATCGATTCTTAGAATCTCGTATTTCCGAATTAGAGGATATGGAATTTGAAGTGGAATTTGAGTTCCCAAAAGGATATGACAAATTAATTAATACCAGCATTTTAGAAAGTTTTAATATTAAAGAAAATTATTACGAATGCTTAGACCGAGGTCAAAAAGGGAAAGATGCCGTTGAAAATTCGCTTAATAACCATTTCGATTCAATTATTGGACTAGCAAAAGATCAGCACCATGCGCTATCTCTCGTAGAATTACTTCAAGAACACATTGAACATCGTTTGAAGAATTATACCCGTTGCATTGCTAAATCAACCGATAATTACCTCAAATATCTGCTTGAAACATATAATCGTCAATTAAGACAAAAACTAAGAGCTGCTATCGTTGATTAGAAAAGATTGTTAATTTAGTAAAATGAGACCTTTCTTTATCAGTATACTTTTTATTTTTCTATCCGTTTCCTCATTGACATATGGGCAATCAAAGAAACTACGGGCATATTTAGACACCAAACAATTCTTCGAACCCAGTATTGGAAACTATCTAGAAATTCAATTGCAATTTGTAGGCTATAGTGTCAATTACATTAGCTTAAACGATGGCATCCAAGCTACTGTTGCTGTTCGCATACAATTAATATCGTCACAAAATGACACCCTAAACGATATCTACTTATTAAATTCTCCACTATTTAAAGATAGTTTGATTGATGATTTCTATGATATAAGAAGGTTGAAAATACAGCCTGGAAAGTATGAATTAAGCTTAGAAATTCAGGATGTTAACAAAATGACAAATCTCATAAAGGCAAAGCAAGAAATAACGATTAAAGATTTACGAGGAGAACCTTCTATTTCAGCCATTGAAATAGCTGAATTTGCTTATCCTGACACCTTGTCAAGTACATTTCAAAAATCAGGATACTATTTAATTCCTAGGCTTTCTAATTATTACCCAACCCAACTCAATAAGTTGCCTGTATATTTCGAAACCTATAACCTTGATATTTCAAAAGATTCGATTGTTGGATTAAAGCAAACATTAATTGATGTTTCTACCAAAGTGGAGATTGATTCTTACACCACATTTTACCGATTAAAACCCGAAGCGGTTACTCCAATTTTTAAGACAGTTGACCTGAGCTTTTTACCCAGTGGACAGTATGAGCTTAATTATGCGCTTGTGAATAGAAAAATGGAAGATAAATATAACGAAACGTATGTCTTTGAACGAACCAATGACTTTATGGATAGCATTCAATCTGACAATATTGTCATAGACCCATCATTCCAAGCATCAATTCATGAGGATAGTGTGGTATTTTATCTTGAAAGCCTTATTCCAATTGCTAAACCAGCAGAAGTAAAAAATATCATTGCTAGTATTAAAACAAAAGATAAATCCTTAATGCGAAAACACATTCAAGCCTTTTGGAAATATACCTCCCCAAATACGCCATATGATGCATGGTTGAAATATAAGGAACAGATTCTATGGGTCGAGCGTGAATACGCTAATAATTTCCAAGAAGGATTTGAAACAGATCGTGGACGGGTATATCTGAAATACGGTGCTCCAAGTACGATTAATGCCCGAGAAACCTC
Source organism: Crocinitomicaceae bacterium (assembly GCA_044353285.1). Classification (GTDB taxonomy): domain Bacteria; phylum Bacteroidota; class Bacteroidia; order Flavobacteriales_D; family Crocinitomicaceae; genus UBA952. Next base: position 1,614 of record JBILCD010000241.1, read on the forward strand.
TCCGTCAGAATATCCATATGAAATTTGGATTTATAATAAAATTGGGGTATTTAGTAATAAAAGATTTGTTTTTTACAATCCTGATTTGGTAAATAATGCTTATCGATTATTGCATTCTGACATGCTAGGAGAATTAAAAAATCCAGCGTGGCAACAGATCTTAGTGAAACGAAATACCATGAACGGTGATATTGACAACCCTAATAAATTCAATCAAGATGTTTGGGGAGGAAATAGCAACGACTTATTTAGACAATACTGACGCTTCTATGCAGGAATTAGCCATCGTCATTTTAAATTTCAACGGATTACAGCACCTAACTACCTTTTTACCGAATGTTTGTGCTAATAGCGTGGGATTTCCTATTATTATCATCGATAACGCTTCTACTGATGAATCTGTGTCCTTCCTAAACAAAAGCTTTCCTTTGGTCGAATGCATTTCACTTCCGCAAAATTATGGTTTTGCTGGAGGATATAATGAAGGATTAGGAAAGCTTAAAGGGAGATTTAAACAGTATATTTTATTAAATAACGATGTTGAAGTCACCGTCAATTGGATTCCCCCTCTACTATCTACTCTTGCCGACGAAACAGTAGCAGGATGCCAACCCAAAGTTCTTTCTTATACAAAAAAAACGCATTTTGAACACGCTGGTGCGGCAGGTGGATACCTAGATAAAAATTATTTTCCCTTCTGTCGAGGTCGTATATTTAATCATTGTGAAGAAGATCAAGCACAATATGATTATAAAAAGAAAGTGGATTGGACCTCAGGAGCAGCCATGCTAATTCGTGCTGATTTATTTCATGATGTTGGCGGTTTTGATAGCGATTTCATGGCACACATGGAAGAAATAGACCTTTGTTTGCGATTAAATCATGCAGGATATTCATTTGTCTGCGAGCCAACATCAGTAGTGTATCACCTCGGTGGTGGCACCATGCCTTACACCTCTCCTACTAAAACATTTTTAAATTTCAGAAATAATTTAATGCTATTGGTAAAAAATCATAGAGGTTTTTGGGGACCAAGGTTAGTTATTCGTATGCTTTATGATGGAATAGCCGCTTTACAATTTCTATTAAAAGGTAAATTTTCATTTTTTGCAATGATATTTTTGGCACACATGTCTTTTTATGCTAAAATTCAAATGGTATTACAAAAAAGAAAACAGCTTAAAAGAGCACAAAATAAAGCGCCATCTTATTCGGGTAATATTATTTTTGATTACTATTTAAAGAATAATAAAACATTTACAAAGCTTAACAAAAGACGATTTATATCATGAAATTAATATCAATTGTATTCTTTTTACTCGCAGCTATTTTTTCAAATGCTCAAGTGCCATTAAAGGAAATTCAAGGTGCTAGCGACATATCAAGGGCACTTTTGAACTTAGGAAACACCAGGCCTTTGTCACCAAGTCATTACGTTAATCCCTTCATTGGAACAGGCGGACATGGGCATACCTTTCCCGGTGCCACCTCGCCCTTTGGCATGGTGCAGTTGAGTCCAGACACTCGTTACGATGGTTGGGATGGCTGTGGAGGTTATCATTACTCCGACTCAGTTATTCATGGCTTTAGTCACACCCATTTAAGCGGGACAGGTATTCCCGATTATGCTGATCTTTTGGTAGTTCCTCAACTTGGAAAACTAAATAGCATTCCAGGTTATTTAAATTCCGGCGGATATGGCATGCCCTTTTCTCATAAAAATGAAATAGCGCAAGCAGGATATTACTCGGTAGTGTCCAATGATTCAAAAATAAAGGTTGAA
>JBILCD010000242.1:0-3394 GCA_044353285.1 Crocinitomicaceae bacterium
CTCATTTTTCAAAGTTTGATTGTTGGATGAAATGTTTATAAAATATGTCCCTATTTCCAGGTTGGATTTATTAAAAGTGAATATATTTTTCCCTGAAATTGCATTTCCATTAAATAATGTCTTTACTAATTTCCCTTGAATATCGAAAATATCAATGCTAATTTTTGAGTTTGTAGACAATTCAAATTCCGTTTTAAATTCTTGATAAATTGGATTTGGATAAAGTTTAAAATTATCTGATTGGGTATCGTTTGTAATGCCTGTAGTTCCTCCTGTTCCAGTAATTTCAGCAACCCAAGTTTCCCAATCATTTGAAGTCGTCCCAAACATTCCATTCATCCAAACGGTTGGAGCCGAATAATTATGTTTTCTGCACATTCCAGTATAATCTCCCCATCTTTCTGCACTTCCTCCCGATGCTGTATATTCCGCATAACCAGAACCTGCTTTAACAAGTGTAGATGAACCCCAAGTCATATTATCATCGCAGTTAACAACTCTTATTTCTGGGTAAATATTTTCACCCGTTCTACCAAAACCAATCATTACTGATTTGTCAGTTGGTGTGCTTGCAAATGATGCAACTGATGGATATGAGTATTCATACCCAATTAAGCCAAATGTTGAAGAAATATTTGTTTGAGCTGTTACATTAAGGCGGTTATAGTTTATGCCATTGTAACCATTTGAATAATCAGAATGAAATACGAAGTGAATAATCCCATTTTGATAAAAGCCTGATAATGCTCTGCAATCGCCATTGTCTAATTTCGTTAAAGTTCCTAATTGGTCTCCGTCTGCTGCTGGAGAATATGTTGTTGTTGGAATACTATAATGGACTAGCGTTTCATTTGAAGCACTCATATCGTCTGTCAAATCGTAAAGGTTAATAGTTGAAGAACCCGCACCTTGTGTTGAAACTAAAAAACAACCAGGTCCATAGTTTCCTTGCTGTCCGCTTGAAACAGGAAGTAATGTAAATGGGTTTGACGTAATATTATTCCAATACTGCCAATTTAACATTCCCCCAGAATAGCCACTATTTTTTTCGATTTGATAAAGTAAACTTTCTTGAAAAATTGAACTGTTGCTAAATGAGTTGCCCGTTACATAAAGTTCATTTGTTGATACTGCAATTTTCGGATAGTCAAACCAAGTATTGTTATTTGCAGGGTCACCATTTAACTTGTAGTTCCACCAATTTCCATTAGGGTCATTTGTCTGCGAAAAACAAATAAGTATATGTGAGTTTGAAGAATTACCCGAACATTCTTGTGCGAAAAAAATAAACTTGTCTGCACCACTATCATAAATAACAACGGGGTCGCAAACGTTAGTAATTGTTGGGTCATTAAAGAACGCATCAATTGTATTTGTATAGGTCATAGCACCGTTTGTGTTGTAGAATTCTATCGAATTATTGGCAACACTTATTATTTTACCACCATTTGAAATTGCCACTGAATTGTCCATTGGAGAATTACCTGTATTCACATTGCCTAAAAAATTAGATCCAACAACAGGCGTAAGCGCTAAGTTAACAGCGATATCTTCTACGTCTGTTGTTTTTAATATTGCATTTTGTTTTTGAGTCATTTTTTGATTTTTGATTTGTTGAAGTTCAAAATCATTTTTAGTATGGTGTTTAATACACCTGTTGTTTAACAATGGTTTCCATTTTAGGTCAACCGAAATAGGTTTAATTTCCCGTGCTACTGTCGCAGTGTATTCGGCCGATTTTGTAGCCTGACCAATAACTTTTGCAGTCGTTGGAATAATTGCTTTTTGTGTCTGTGCGTTAACGAAAAAGCACGTTGTCAAAAAAAGTCCTGTAAGTAGTTTTGTTTTTTTCATTTTGTCATTCATTTGTTTTGTTTACTCTATTTTCGGTTTTCAGCACTCCACTAGTCCTGCCGTTAGATTAATCAGTCTTACTTTCTGTAGAATCATTTTGATGCTGATTATTAGGAGCTAATACCCCTGTTGTCCTGCCGTTAGATTCATCAGTCTTACTTTCTCTAGAATCTTTATGATACTGATTATTAGGAGCTAATTCCCCTGTTGTTCGAGTCTCAGTTGGATTATTACAACCAACAATAAACATACATACCAATATTGAGCACAGTAAAAATGATTTTATGTAAGATGATTTATAGGTTTTTTTTGTTTGAAAGTAAGCATTTACTAGAAATTGATGATGTCTCGGTCTTTCGACTTTTACCTGTAAAGATTTAAAAGACCCGCATACATTTTTGTTTTTATCCTTGAGGTAGTTTTTTATGTCTTCCATCTCCCAATTGCTAAAGTCAATAACAGTTTTATCACAAGATATACAATGCCTTCCATTCTCAGTGCTTGACATTTTAGACCAATCTTTGTTGCATGGATTGGAAATAATAATTTTTGAATTTTCCATACTTTCTTATTTTTGAAATTGTTTGTTATATGTTTGCCCATAACGTCAGTCTGTGAAGGACCAACACTAATTAGTTCATAAATATAGGGATTAAAGAAATGGAAAGGCCAACAAATTTTAATTTTTATGCAGAAATATAGAGTTGGAAATAAATTATTTAGGTGTTCAAGTTTGGTTTCAAATTCAGATGCATAGCATGGAAGAATTTATTGATAAAGAAAACGTTATCTTGTGATTTATTACTTCAGCTTTGTTCCAATGTATTCCGTTGTTGTAATTGCGCCCTTTTGTGAAACATGGTCACCATCAGGAATAAAATAATGCTCTTGGGATAATAGATCACTAAGGTCTAAAATTTTAATTTTCATACTCTCAGCGAGTTGTTCATACTTAATTTTAAATTTCTTAGGTATTTTGTTTTTATAACGTGTGTTGACAGGAGTATTAACTAAAATAAGATTCACTTTAGATTTATTACAAAGATCTTTTATTTTAGTAAGGTATTCAATATTTTTTAATGAATATTCATTTAAAGATCCTTCATTATAATATTGCAACAATATCCTTTTTTCTATAGATTCTTCACTCGCTTTTGTATTTGAAAATGAATTTACAAAACCGCCTTGAAATGTCTTTCTTTCCTTCCAAATATTAAGAATATCATTTTTAGTAACAACTTTTAGATAAGAAAATAAGTCATTCCTATTTGCATTTAATATTTTTAATTTCTCTCTAAATGGTAACAAAGAGAAGTATCTACTCGAAATTGCATTTGAGAACTCCCCAAAAATAAATTTGTCATAATATGACGATACACTATGGTAGCTAAATCCTAAATAAACTTCTTTAATAGATGGGTTATGCTCCAATAGAATTTTCAATTTATAGTATGAAAAATAGAGCGACTCTGAACTTTGTGCAAGATTAACAGAATTTTCAAGCAGGCTATCATTTATAGCTTTCTCAATGTGTGAATCT
>JBILCD010000080.1:0-10162 GCA_044353285.1 Crocinitomicaceae bacterium
CCGTACATAGCTTTTTTACCTCATCAATCGTAAGGGAAGTTTCATTTCTTAATCTTCGATACGCAGCATCTTGACTAACGCTCAGCACTTCGCTCAGTGCAAAACCTATTGTTTCACCCGGGCTTAATTTCAGTTTTACTGCTTGTAATAATTCTTCCTGAATTTTAGGTGACATAAAAATTAAAAGTTAAAGAGTAAACCAAGGCATTAGGAACAAATCTAACTAATTATTCCTCATTAATATAACTTCTATACACGCGCTGTGAAATCCCTGTCATGAGCTCATAAGGAATCGTTTCCATTGAGCTTGACAATGCCTCAATACCTTGGTGATGACCAATAATTTCAACCTCAGCACCTGCTTGAACCGAGAGGTGACTTACATCCACCATAATCATATCCATGCAAACATTTCCTACCGTTGGGCAAAATACGCCTTGAATAAAAACACCCCCTTTCCCATTGCTTAATATTCTTCTAAATCCATCGCCGTATCCAAGCGGAATGATGGCAATTGTTATTTTTTGGGGGGCCACAAAAGACCTGTTGTAGCCTATACTTTCGCCTTTCTCTACTGTTTTTAGTTGTGAAATCGTGCTTTTCCAAGCAATGACAGGCCTTAAATTTTTACACCAAATCTCATTCGAACTGATCCCGAATGCTCCGATGCCTATCCGTACCATAGTCGTTTGGTCTGAAGAAAAATTAACGATCCCCTCCGAATTTAATATGTGGCGTAGGAATGGCGTAGGCACCATTTTTTGAATGTCGTTACAAATCTGGGTGAAGGTTTCAAGTTGACGTAAGGTGAATGAGGGATCTTTTCGATTATCCGATTCAGCTAAATGAGAATAAACGCTTTTAATCAAAATTTCAGGTTGGGAACGAATCACATCTATCAATTTTCGAGTTTCAGTTGATGAAAACCCAAGTCTATTCATACCCGTGTCAAATTTCAAGTGTATAGGAAACCCCTCTTTATTTTGAGCAATAAGATGATGTAGTAAGGCTTCAAGTTGTTCGAATGAATAGATTGACGGCTCTAATTTATATTGTATGCAATCGTCGAACGCTTCTTCCTCAGCGTTCATAACCAAAATTGGTAAAAGAACACCCGCTTTTCGTAGTTCAACACCTTCATCGGCATAGGCAACTCCAAGATAATCAATTCCTATTTTCTCAATAAATTGAGCTGTTTTAATGAGCCCGCTTCCATATGCTTGCGCTTTAACCATTACCAACATCTTTGTGTTTTTATCCACGAGATCCTTGTATTGCAACAAATTGTGCCTTAACGCCGATAAATTTATTTCGATGTGCGTTTTATGCTTTTTTAGCTTTAGCTGCATAGCCCATTTTTGCATGTTGGCTCTTCTAGTTCCTTTTATCAAAACAACCGAGTTTTCGATAGTAAAAACAGGCTCCTCACTTAAATAAACCACTTCTATTTGATCTAATCGAAAAGGTTGAGCTATGGCGTATATTTTTTCTAAAATACTCGGGTTTATATCATGTAGACCGATAATTAGTGCTCTGGGACGATTTTTAGCAATCGAAACTTGAAATTCTAGGGAGTGCTTTAGTGCATCGAGGTCTAAATTGTAGGTATCATTAATTATTGTGTTGTTATTAACCCCTTCATAGGTTTCTAAACGCATGGCTAAACGCGGCAATAAAGGAATTGTCTTCTTAATATTTTGCGCAGGCACCTTCAGGTACGTTGCTACGGAAATAGCGATTGCAGTAGCCGATTTACTGGCGATATCGCTAAATGGAAGCTCAAGCATATCATTCGTATATTCGCTAAGTTCTATTGATTCCCCTTTGAGAAATGACCAGCCTCTATTATTTAATCCAGGGCCTAAAAATATTTTTTTAGCGTGAGCAAACAACTGGATTTTTTCCTTACAAAGTTCCGTAACGTCAGAAAAATTATCGAGGTGAGCTGTCCCAATTGCCGTTAAAATTCCAATATCAGGACGAATGAGTTTTTCCAGCCTCTCCATTTCTCCAGGAGCAGAAATGCCAACTTCAATTAGGGCAATATCGCAATCATGGTTTAATTCCAATAAGGAAAGCGCCACACCCAATTGAGAATTATAGCTTTTTGGGCTTCTAATGACTCTAAATTTTGTCGCTAATAAGTAATATAGCCATTCTTTTGTGGTGGTCTTTCCTACACTACCCGTTATTGCGACAATTGGATAATTAAATTGATCCCGGTGATATTTTGCGATTGCTTGTAGCGCATAAAGCGTGTTCTTGACTACAATATAAGTGGCTTGATTTAATAGTGTCTTTGGGAGGCTAGAAACAATAAAAACGCGTACTCCTTTATCGTAGGCATCTTGGATAAAATCATGACCATCCTTAAATTCTCCTTGTAAAGCATAGAAAACACTATGTTCTCCTGAAACAAGTTTTCTAGTATCAATAGAAAGCGCTTTTACGAGGTGCTTTTTAGGGACAAAGCCAACGGTTTCTCCCTTACTTAAATCAATAATTGTATGTAAATCAATGGCTAGATTCAAGTGCTTAAGGCATTATAACAAGAACGACATAAGGGCTGGTACTTTTCTACTGCTCCCACCAATACTTGCCCCGGTTCATTCGCTGTACGATGAGAGAATTGCGCTAAATTACCACAAGAAAGACAAATAGCATGGACTTTGGTGACATATTCAGCTATCGCAAGTAAATGAGGCATCGGACCGAAAGGCTTACCGGTATAATCCATATCTAAACCCGCTATGATAACACGTGCGCCTTTTGATGCTAAAATATGGCAAACATCAATAATGCCATCATCAAAAAACTGGGCCTCATCGATTGCCACGACTTTCTCATTGGCCCACAGCGCTAAAATTTCGGAGGACGCATTAATGAGATTGGCTTTAACAGCATTGCCTTGATGGCTCACAACATTATTCTCACTGTAACGATTGTCAATTGCTGGCTTAAACAATAATAAACTTTGATTAGCAAACTGGGTTCTTTTTATGCGCCGAATCAGTTCCTCCGTTTTACCTGAAAACATCGAACCACATATTACTTCAATCCAACCATGTTGTTTGCCTTCTGCAGGAAATTGTTCTAAAAACATCTTATTTCTACTTTTAAACGATAATATTAAATAATTTTTGAATTTATCACAATGATAGCGATAGGTTTTTTACTTTTGACACCTAAGTACGCTAAATAGTTTTATTCAGAAGGTAAATTGCTATTAACTTCTATAAAATGTTGAAAAAAAAATAAAATGCGCCAAATGAAAACACTTATTGATTCCATTTCAAAAAACATTGCTGCCCTTAAAGGAAGTAACCTAACCATTGAAGAGTTGGATTTTCTAGTAGAGCAGACAAGCTTATTACATGAGCGCCTGGTGATTCTCCGGTACAAGGTATATGAACAAAAAGAAAGCATTGATGTCCCATTAAAAGAGGTGGTTGAAGCTAAGGAGGTGAAAGAGACAAGTTTTCCGGTTGAAAGCGACAATAAAGATAAATCCGCAGAGCAGAAACCCTTTGATTTTAGTCTTTTTGAGGAAGAAGAAGAAGCTCTTTTGGAAAACGAACCTGAAAAAACAATAGAAGAACACTACTCAGAAACAACTGTTTTGGAAGAGGAAAATGGCATTATAGAGGAAACAACAATTAAAGAACATTCAACAACAGTTGAGGAAGGCGACTCAATTATTATGATTAATAAAGAAGAGACAACTACAATCGCTTTTTCGAGTACGGAAGAAGCCAACATTGGTGATGATATTATTGCAAGCGACCACCCACTTATAGTTCAATTTCGTGCCTTAGAAAAAAATGCAAGAATAGAGCGGGTAATTGTTCCAATTGATAGTTTGATTGGTTCGTTTTCACTGACTGAAAAACTTCAATTTATAAACGGATTATTTGGGGGGTCCAGTGAAGCATTTGCCTCTGCAACTAAGCAGCTTAATGATCAGCCAAACATGACTGCGGCGATTTTAGAATTAATAACTATTGCAGAAACGAATAGCTGGGACTTCGCAAGATCAGCTGAAACTATCGATGAATTCATGGCTAAATTATGCCGTAGATATGCAAACAGTCCTTCTTTTTAGTCTTTTTCTATGCTTCTCCTCTTGGGGGCAAGAGTTCAATTACCGCAATTACACCGATCAATTATGCTCACCGGGTTTTCACGGCAGGGGGTATGTTAATGCTGGCGATTCTATTGCCGCAGAATTTATTGCGCAAAATTTTAAAGCCATTGGCTTATTGCCTATCACCGAAAGCTATTTCCAGCCGTTCGAATTTTCTGTAAACACTTTTCCTGGCGAAATGCTTGTTTATACCGATCAAGATACCCTTCGGCCAGGGATTGATTTCTTGGTGGCACCAACATCATCCGGTGTTCACGGCACCTTTGAATTAATTCATTTTTCATACTATAAATTACTCTCTCTTGATCAACAAGAAATTCATTTATCTAAAAATGAAGCCCTACTAATTGATCTTTCTGGTATCGCCTCAGATACATTGTTGCTTGTTAAAAAGAAACTAAATGAACTAGCCCTATTTTTTCCAATCCTTGAACTAAGCGACAAAAAATTAACATGGTCTGTCAGCCAAGATGCAAATAAATATCCTTATATAATTATTTCGAAAGAAGCATTTAAGGAAGTTCCAGCGGAGATTCACCTTGACATTGACCAGAAACACATTGAAAATCATGTGGCCAAAAATGTAATCGGATTTTGTCCTGCGAAACGCAAAACCAAAAAGACCCTACTGTTATCTGCGCATTACGATCATTTAGGCAGAATGGGGAGGGACACCTATTTTCCCGGGGCAAATGATAATGCAAGTGGAACTGCAATGTTACTGTATTTGGCAGAGCAAGTCCTCGCCAAGCCATTAAAATTCAATGTATTATTTGTTGCTTTCGCAGGAGAAGAAATTGGGTTGCTGGGTTCAAAACACATGAGTTTGCAATCTCCTTTACCATTAGAAGATCTCCGTTTCATGCTAAACCTTGATATTATGGGTAGCGGCGAGGATGGTATTACCGTTGTTAATTCCACCTTATTTCCTAAAGAATTTGATCTGCTGAAATCTATTAATGCGAAAAAAAAATTACTAAAGGAAATCAAACCTAGAGGGCCCGCAGCAAATTCAGACCATTACTATTTTACACAAGCAGGTGTGCCGGCATTCTTTATTTACACAATGGGGCCAAACAAACATTATCACGATGTTGATGATCGGTACGAGGCCTTAAGTTTTGCTGCTTTTAATGAACTAAATACCGTATTACTTCACTTCCTTAAATCAATCAAGTAAGCGATGATTTGAGCGTATGGATGATACAAAAGACGTTCAAAACGTTTAGCGGTAAAAACATGCACAAGACATCAAAAACCACTGCTGTTTCGGAGTTAGAAAAGGCCATTGAGGCAGCAAAGGCCATAAATAATAGCATTTGAATGGTGTACAAAGAAATGATTGATACTATTAACTCTTTAGGGTTTTTATAAATAGAAGGGAGCATAATGGCCCATCCTATGAGGAATAATCCCGTGAAAACCAACACGGCTAAAACAAACCTATTGGACATAAAAAGTTCGTGGTTTAGCAGCGCAAAAACAAGATAAAGTAAGGCGATAGCTAAAAATGAAAGTCCGCTATTGCGAAGATACATATAAAATTGGCGTTTATTTTTCATTTCTCAAGACGCCTTTTATTACAATGTACAATGATAAAACAACTCCTAAAAACAAAAGTCCAATGGTCCAATAGGCACGTTTTGAGCTTAGGTAATCATCTAAATAATCTCCTAAAAACCCAAAAGCAAATATTATGGTTGCCATTTGAATCCCCAAAGAAGAAAAATGGATAAAAGAATTATTTTTTTGTTTCAAGGGATGTTCGGGTACTAGTCCTCTTCCTCTACATCAGCTGTAAAGGTAGTTGCGGTCATCGGTGATTTCATCACGCATGATCCTTCAAAAAAAGCACCTTCTTCAATGGTTAATTTAGTCGATTGAATATCTCCTTTAATTCTTGCGGTTGAACGCATAGTCAATAAATTTTCTATCGTTAATTCACCATGGATGGTGCCATCAATTTCAGCATTGACACAAACTAGATTTCCTTTGATCTTACCGGAAGAACTAATTTGTACTTTTCCAGAGCAAGAAACATTACCAACAATATCGCCTTCAATCAAAATATTTGAGTCAGAGACTATATCACCGGTAAATTCAGTACCCGAAAGTATTCTGTTAAATTCTGTGGATTCACTGTTCGAAGTACTTCCACCAAAAAATTCTTTTCTTTTCAACATAAATCAGTAATTAAGGTCGTAAAACTCTTTATACAATTCAAAGTTACTTGATTCTATTAACTTTTTCAAATTTTCTAGTGTAATAATCTGAATTCTGTTGTTTTGCCATTGGTCTAACTGCTCGTATCCGGCTTTATAGGCAAGGATATAATCATTTGCGAGCTTGATAGATGCGAATTCCGAAATAAGAATAAAACCGGTTTCATTTAGTGTTAATTTACTCTGAACCTTCAATTTAAGGCTTTTAAATTTCTTAGTATTAAAATCGGTAATGTCATTTCTCGCATCATTTACATCTTCCTCTTCATCCATTAGAACAATCAAAAATTGCGGAACAGTATCATTATAGGAATAGATACCTTGCTTAGCAACAGGGAGTGCTTCATTTATAGAATATCCTTTAGTAATGATGTCCAACATTTCTTTGGCTCTTAGTGCTTGAGGAGATCCTGGTTTTTCCTCGATAATATTTTTTAGCTTAGGAACTATAGCCGTTTTGTTTTCGGTTAATTGTCCAGCTGCAAGCACATTTAACAAGAGATATTCTGCCCTCAAGGCATTCGTTCTGTCACCGCTTACAATTTGTTCCGTAGCATCAAAAACCACTTTGTATTCCTTGGATTCGTATCGGGAAATGAGGGCTAGATATTCCTTTTGTGCAGCTATACGCCCTTCCTTTTGTTTTGTAAAAAAATCTGGATCTTTAAAATAATTAGCCACATCAGAATTCGGGTAATATTTAATGATATAATCTTTGTACTGATTTCCCAATCCTGAATTTTCATTTAATTTATATAATTGAAATGCGGCAGAAAGATCTGTTAGGCATATTCTATTCTTCTCGAATATTTTTTCAAATTGAGCTATCGCCAATTTATCTTCGCTGAGTAACTCCTTATATAAAAGACCGGAAGTATAGAGGGCTTCCATTTCTTTAATGATCGATTTTTCAAAGAGACTATCTGTTAAGGGAAGTCCTTTGCGCAAACTTTCTACGCTCAAGGTATCTGCTGATTGATTAACCGCTAGGTCTACCTTAGCCGAGTCGATTGCCGGACCATCCTTGTCTACCTTATTCTCGGAAAAGATTATTTTATCAGAACGTCGCCAATCATCCTTATTTTCTCGAGTTCCCCAAAGCTTTCTGAATTCATTTGAGCCTTCTTCTTTGAGTTTTGAATTGTTAAAGTACCATTTATTCGAGCTCGTATTTTGATTGGTATTCGATTGTTGTTGGAGTGCTAGCAACTTTGCTGCTTGGGCCTCCTTTAATCGCTGCTGTTCTTTTTTAATGTCTTTGATTAGCGCCTTAAGAAACTCCGTTTGTTCTTTTTCGGGCATTTTTGCGATTCGCTGGACACTATCCTCGAATTGAGCGCTTTCCAAGGAATTCACCAAATCCAATAATTTCATCGATTTTGATTTAACCACATCACCATTAGGATAAGCTTCAGGCATGAACCTAGCACACGAATCGTAGTATTTTTGTGCGCTGATGTAAGCTTTCTGCTTAAACGAAAGGTCCCCTAATTTTTCATATGACAGGGCTTTTTGCCGCTTATTACTTGTCGAATAAAATGCAGAGCTTGTGAAGTAAGCCTTTCCTAAATCATCGTTTCCTCTATTGAGTTCGAGTGTTGCTTTGGCATAATAAATTTGATCCTTATATGGCGCATTTTTGCCGTCCCGCAACATTTTATCGAGCCCCTTGCTCAGTTTATTGTTATTGCCGAGCATCGCTCTATTGAGTCGGGCATTAAAGGAAACTTCATAAAGTGCTGCTGCGGATAAGGCTTTTGAATAATTCTCCTGTGCGGATTCGACCGTTCCTTTTTCTTGGTAGATTTGTCCGAGAATGAAATAAAGCCGGGCTTTTTCTTGTTTGTTATTTACTGTTTTTACCGCATTGGATAACGAAAAAGCCGCATCATCAAGTTGTTTTCTTTTAATCGCTAAATCGGCCTGGGTTTTATAGATTTCAAACTGCAATGATTTTGTCATCTTAGGTTCTTGATTCTCCTCTGGATTTTTTTTCTTAAATACGTTAAAAACGCCTTTCAGTGTTTTCTTTTTCTGACTTAATGCTGTTTCCTGTAGCTCATCAAGCAGTAATTTAGCCTCCGAGTATTTATTTTGTTCGATATAGATTCGAGCAATCCATAACTCAGAAATATACCTTGAGGGATCTTTCTTAAAGAATCGCTTAACGAAAAGAAAGTTTTTAAGCGCTTTATCATAATCTCGTCTATAAAACAATGCTTTTCCAACCGTAATCCAGTTTTCATCAATCCATTTATTATGTTCTACTTCTTTCGAGCTCATGTCTTCCGCACTGGGCATAGAGTGGTTCAAAATTACTTTTGAACACTTAACAACCGCTGTGTCAATAGACGGGAACATGCCTTTCACCTCCGTTTCATTTGGTATTGGTGAAATCGGAAGAATGGAATAGAAATCATCTTTCCGACTATTATTATAGGTTAAAAGGGCTTGATTCAATAATTCCTCAGCATTAAAATGACCATTATATTTTGCGGTCATTCCGTGATAGAATCGATTAAGAAAAGTGTTTTTTTCGGTAGAACAAGACACCAAGATTGTGACTAAAACAAAGGTCAAATAAAGGTGAAACGGTCTCTTCATAAATAAAATCAAATGAGTTAACTAATAATATTGGTGTTTAGTATTGAGGACACTAAATTAAGCAATGTTTGTAAAGACTTGCTGAATATCATCATCATCTTCAATTTTATCCAACATTTTCTCTATGTCTACTAATTGTTCTTCCGAAAATTCGACAGGCGTAGTAGGAAAGCGGCTTAAACTGGATTTCTGAATTTCTATTTGTAAATCTTCTAGCGCTTTGGACAAGGATCCAAAAGCTGAATAATCACCATATACAAAAATCTGCTTATCGTCGACTTCTATTTCTTCACAGCCTGCATCAATTAGATCTAATTCCAATAATTCTGGATCGATTTCGTCGGTCAGGTTAATTTCAAAAACACTTTTTCGTTCAAACATAAACTCAAGAGACCCAGTCGGTACTATTCCCCCGTTTGCTTTATTGAAGTACGATTTCACATTCGCCACTGTCCTTGTTGGATTATCGGTGGCGCATTCAATAAATACAAGGACGCCATGAGGGCCTTTCCCTTCATAATTTACTTCGGTAAAAGACGCAATATCTTTTTGGGTTGCTCTTTTAATAGCAGCATCGATATTGTCTTTAGGCATGTTTTCAGCCTTTGCATTTTGAATGGCTGTACGCAGTTTCGCATTCGTAGATGGATCCATTCCGCTCTCTTTGGCGGCCATGGTAATTGCCTTTCCTAATTTTGGAAAAATCTTGGACATTTTGTCCCATCGCTTTTCTTTTGCTGCTCGTCGATATTCAAACGCTCTTCCCATTCTATTTTTATTTTCTCAAAGGTAAAAAATTCATTTTTGAAAGCCAAGTCGAAACCTAGCATATCTCAAGTATTTGATCAATATAATTCAAAATTGGCTCATTTCCGAAACCTGAAATACTTGAAGTAGTAAAAACGGGTGGCATTTCCTCCCAAGTTTTAAGCATTTCTTTTTTGAATTTCGAGGTGTTTCTCTGTAAAGCAGAACTAGATAATTTATCAATTTTAGTAAACACAAGAACAAATGGTAATTGCTTTTCGCCGCACCAATTGATAAATTCTAGATCAATTTTTTGGGGTTCAAGCCTTGAATCCAACAAAATGAATATATTCATTAAGCTTTTTCTATTTGTTAGGTAATCTGCGATGAATTTTTCCCAGTTTGACCGTGCTGATTTTGAAACTTTGGCATAACCATAACCAGG
>JBILCD010000081.1:0-10147 GCA_044353285.1 Crocinitomicaceae bacterium
TTTCCTTTTAAAGATTTATGATGATTTTCAAAATAACCCTCGCGAAAATCAAACTCCGTTAAATCGTGGCGCTGAATCATTGTTCCCATTGCCCCGTCTAAAATTAATATGCGTTCGCGCAACAATTTTTCTAATTGTCCCATAATTTATTTTGTATTGAAGAAAGCGCAGAAAGCGACAAAAACTTATCTTTTCCCTTTACGGAATCGGAATTGGCACCTTATCAATTTTGATAGGTTGCCAAGGTATCATAGGGCCTGTCCCTCCACCTTTCTTCATAAGTTTATTTAAATGAACTGCCACAAAAATAACATGAAAAAATGAAGAAACAATTTTTATTTAAGGAAATTCAAGCTATTTTTTTATATTTTTATGGTCCTAACAATATGAAATGTCAGTAAAAATATGGAGTTTGTTACTTGTCGGTATTTTATACCTCAACTGCTACAGCCAAGTAACGCTTACGGAATCAAACCTCCCTATCCTTAAAATAACAACCCCTTTGGGGCAACAGATAAATGATGTTAATAGAATCGTTTGTGATTTGGGCATTATAGACAATGGGCCAGGAAATTTAAATCAAATCATTGACCCATTTACAAATTACAACGGGAAAATTTCGATAGAAATACGTGGTTCTACCTCACAGCAATATCCTAAAAAAAGCTACGGTTTTGAGACTCAAACAGCACTTGGCTTGAACAACAATGTAAATTTGCTAGGTTTACCTATCGAAAACGATTGGATACTCAATGGCCCTTATCCGGATAAAACCCTACTTCGCGATGCCCTAACATTTGATCTATCTAGAAAGATGGGGCATTATGCTTCGAACTTTAGGTATTGCGAATTGCTTATCAATAACAATTACTTAGGTGTTTATATTCTATTTGAAAGGATAAAACGCGATAATAATCGGGTAGATATTGCCAAGCTGGATCTAGACGACCTGGCGGGCGACTCGCTAACAGGCGGCTATATTATCAAAGTAGATAAATTAACAGGAGAAAGTGGAACCACATGGAATTCTAATTTTAGTAACGAAGTGGTATTTCAATTTCACGAGCCCGAATCCGATGAATTAAACCCGATTCAAAAAAATTATATGCAAACGTATATTTCAGACTTTGAAAATGACGTACAGTCGAATCCCGAGGTAAACTATCTCAACTACATCGAACCAATTTCTTTTTATGATTTTTTTATATTGCAGGAACTAGGCCGCACTGTAGATGGTTATCGTTCGAGTTCATTTCTTTACAAGGATAAAAATTCCGGCGATTATCAGGGGCGTTTAGTCGCAGGACCCATGTGGGATTTTAATCTGTCCTACGGAAATGCGGATTATTGTGACGCCCCTTCAACGACAGGTTGGCAATATAACTTTGATCAAATTTGTAATTTTTCTACACAAATCCCATTTTGGTGGAAACGTTTATTGGATGCCCCGAGTTACCGAAATGGGCTACGTTGTCGCTGGAATGAACTTAGGGAAGGACCGCTCAGTACCGATTCTATCCACTTTTGGATAGATTCCATGACCAACCTACTCGAAGATGGACGCATTAGAAACTTTCAACAATGGCCCATAATCGGACAGTACATCAATTGGAATGCCTTTGTAGGCAATACCTATGAGGAAGATGTGGACTTTTTTAAAACCTACATCGAAACCCGCGCCTTATGGTTAGATGCCAATATTCCAGGAATTTGTAATTTAGAAAATACTGATTTTAAGGCCCAATCTGCCAAGGTCTGGCCCAACCCCATGAGCGAGAAAGGTAACATTGGCTTTTCATTGCTCCAAGCTTGTCAAGTTAAGCTTTCCATCCTAGACTTAACCGGTCGTGAAGTATTAAAAGAAGAATATGGCTGGTTAGATGAAGGGTATCATGTGTCTGAAATACAAACAAACGACCTGATGTCTGGAAATTATCTATACCTTCTATCTAGCGCTAGCGGTGTCTTATACAAAGGAAAAATATCGATTCAAAAGTGATGTAATTGATGAAGCGAAAGATTACCACATTACATCAAACTTATCCGATTCCCTCTAAGCGATTGAATTACATTTTTCAATTCTAAATTAAAAAGCAGGACACTTAATTTTGATGGCTGCAGATGAAGAGCTTGTATCACAGTATCTACATGAACCTCTCCCTGTTCGTTTAGCAAATGAACAATTTCTTGCTCTTCGCTGCTTAAATCTAAGGCAATTAACTTTTGCTTCTTTATGGTTTTATTTTCCCAGTTCATGATTTTCAATAAATCAGCCGATTTAGTAATGAGATGAGCCTTCTGATTTTTTATTAAGGCATTACAACCCGCAGAATACATGCGGTCAACATCACCGGGATAAGCAAAAACATCCCTACTGTAATCATTGGCTAAATCTGCCGTAATCATTGAACCTCCTGACTCCTTGCTCTCAATAACAATTGTTGCGTCTGATAATCCAGCGATAATGCGATTCCGCATAGGAAAATTCTCACGATCAGGATTTGTATTCGAAGGAAACTCAGTCAGAAGACCTCCATTTTGAATCATTTTACTAGCTGTACTTCGATGTGAACTAGGATAAATTCGATCTAGACCGTGACCTAAAACCGCTACTGTTTCAATCTTATTTTCAAGGCATAGCCGATGAGCGCGTATATCCACACCATAAGCTAATCCACTTACGACAAGTATGTTTTTATGAGCGAAAGCACTTACCAATTCCTCTAAAATTTTTTGTCCATAGTTGGTTTCATTTCGTGTGCCGACAATTGATATTATTTTCTTTTGATTTAGATCGCAGGTTCCTTTGAAATATAACATGATTGGGGCATCTTGACATTGTTTTAGGCGCCTTGGGTAATTCTCATCTAAAATAAACAAATGTTGCAACTGGTTTTTCTCACAATAATTCCACTCTTTCTCTGCAAAAACGAGCGCTTCGTCGCGTTTCATTTCCCTTAATAATGATTTTGAAAATCCTGACTGCAGGTATATTTCTTGTATTGAAGACGAAAAAATATCGTCGATTCCACCCATTTTTGATGTTAATTGGGCAATTCGGACAGGACCAAAACCATGTAATTTACTTAAGGCAATTTTATGAATTGTATTGTTAGATTGCATAATTTTTTAACTTTGATTTAATTTACTAATAATTTGAATGCGAAAATTGAAAATGCATAAGTTTCTTTTCTTTTTAATTATTTTAACAAATTATGTTAGCGCGCAAGACTTACAGCAAGTTTCGGGCTTTCTGATAGATGGAAAAACGAAAGAAGGTATCTTTGGCGCAAAGGTGGTGTCAAAAAATGGCGAAAAAACCTTAAGCGAAACAGATGGGTCTTTTCGACTATCAATACCCTCATTTCCTACCCTTCTCGTTTTTTCAAAAGATGGCTATAGAAGTGATTCCTTAACCGTGAGAAACAGTGGAGAAATAAGCATGAAATTATTTCCAAATTTACTAGAAATAGAAACTGTAGTGGTAACCGCTGGTCGGCGAGACCAAAAAATTGAGGACGTAACTATTTCGATGGAAATCTTAAAGCCTGCATTAATAAATAACAAAGGATTTACAAACTTAGAGCAAGTTGTAGATCAAAGCCCGGGCGTTTATGCCATGGATGGGCAGGTAAGTATTCGCGGAGGAGGAGGATATGCTTATGGGGCAGGAAGTCGTGTTATGCTTTTATGGAATGGCGTTCCTATGCTTTCACCTGATATTGGTGATATAAAATGGAATGCAATCCCAATGGAACAAACCTCTCAAATTGAAATTATCAAAGGAGCAGCATCCGTTCTCTATGGAAGCGGCGCCTTAAATGGCATCATTGCGCTTAATGAAAAAGAACCTAGTGCTAAAGGCGACTTTACGGCCAAAATACAATCTGGGGTTTATGACAATCCTAAACGAAACTCGTTGCGCTGGTGGGACAAAAACCCTACTTTTCATCTGGCGGATATTTACTACGGTAAAACAATTAATAATTTTGGGTATACCTTTGGTGTGAATGCTTATTTGGACTCAGGGTATCGACAAGGAGAAAGTGAAAAGCGAATACGATTAAATGGCTCCTTCTATTATAAACCAGTTAAAAATCCAACACTTAAAACTGGTATTAGCTACAATTTTCAGTACCAAGACATGGGGATGTTTATTTTATGGAAAAATGACTCCAGTTGCTATCAAGCACAAGACAATACCATCTCGCGTCAAAAAGCAATACGAGTAAATGTAGATCCTTATGTTAAATTTCAAGATAAATGGAAGAACAAACATCATTTAAAGACGCGTTATTACCTAGTAACCACAGGTAATGATTCCGATTATGCGGATGCTTCTTTTGCTCAAATGTTTTTTGCTGATTATCAAATTCAACACAAAATTAACAATGCAAGCAATCTAATTTTTGGAGCAACCAACACACTAAATAAAATCACGAGCTGGGTTTTTGGCGACCACCAAAGTGAGAGCGCCGCAGGATATCTTCAATATGAACGAAAACAAAAGAAATTAGACCTTTCAGGTGGAGTGCGCTTTGAATTCTGTCAATTAGACACTTTAAGTTTTGACTCTAAATTTAAAGTGAGTGATAAACTTTCTATTCCTGTCTATCCCATTTTTAGAGTTGGTTCACATTACGCCATTTCTAAAGCGACGCATTTAAGAATGTCAATTGGCCAAGGAATACGCTTTCCATCTGTCGCGGAACGTTTTGTTTCTACTTCTGTTGGAGGCGTCGTTATTTTTAAAAACCCAAAATTAAATCCAGAGACAGGTTGGACGGCAGAAGTTGGTGGAAAACAAATTGTAAAGATTGGTGACAATTGGAAAGGAGTTTTCGACGTCGCTGGTTTCATAAATCAATATAGCAATATGACAGAGTTCACCTTTAATGCCTACAATCCATTAACCGGTGATAAACTAACCTTTTTAGGCGCTGGAATTGCTAGCCCTGAAGATTCGGCTATATGGAATGACCTAGTTGCTCAGGGTCTTACAATCAATAACGTATTAGGGTTTAGAGCAGATAATGCAGAGAAAGCAAGAATCACAGGCATAGAACTTTCATTTAATAGTTCAGGAAAAATTAATGAAGTGGAAGTTATCACGCTACTCGGTTACACCTATATGAATCCAAAAAGTTTAAATAAAGATTCCACTTATAGACAAACATTTTCTGATACCTCTTCAAATATGTTGAAGTATCGATTTAATCATCTTGCGAAAATGGATATTCAATTAAACTATAAAAAATTAAGTTTCGGATTATCAACTAGATACAATAGTAATATGGAAAATATTGATGCTATTTTCGAGGGATCGGTTCCTACACAAAATGGTCCACAATTCATCTTGCCGGGATTAAAAGAATATAGGGCAGCTAATAATAATGGCGCATTCATCATTGATACGCGCTTTAGTTGCGATGTTACGAAAGCAGTAAAAATTAACCTTATTGCCAATAATATTTTTAACCAAGAATATTCTTCAAGACCTGGGGATGTTCAAGCCCCAAGAAATTTTATGGTTCAAATGCAAATCGCACTCTAATTCACTTATTTTTTCGTTCTTTACGGCTTGACCGTTTAAAGTTTAATTTAACGCTGATTTTTTATGAAAATAATATACGTAGCTCTTTTTTCTTTTTTATTGCCCATTTCCTTCATAGCTCAAGTTACAGGTGTTGTTACTGATTATTCAGGTAAAGCACCAATGATTGGTGTTAAGGTAATCGCCTCTTCTGGTGAAAAAACCATAACAGATTTTGATGGAAAATACAATCTCCCGATCAATAAGTTTCCTGCCACCTTAGTATTTTCCATGTTTCAATATGCAAATGATACACTAGTCATAACGCAAGCTGGCAATTATACACTTGAATTAAAAGAATTTGTAAAGGATTTTGAAACCATTGTGGTCTCAGCGGGAAGAAGAAAGCAAGCAGCAGAAGATGTGCCTATTTCTATGGAAGTTATTAGACCACAACTTATCGATAATAAAGGGATTGCCGATTTAGAACAAGCGGTTGATCAAACGCCTGGTGTTTTTACCATGGATGGACAAGTAAGTATTAGAGGAGGATCTGGATTTGCTTATGGTACAGGAAGTCGTGTGTTATTATTATGGAATGGGATGCCGTTACTTTCCGGCTATGCGGGTGATACACAATGGAACGCCATTCCAATGGAGCAAGCTTCGCAAATTGAAATAATGAAGGGCGCGGCATCAGTTCTTTATGGAAGTGGTGCACTTAATGGAGTTATTGCATTAACGGAAAAAGAGCCTAGCTACAAACCCGAAACTAAAATAAAAGTGCAAAGTGGTATCTATGACAATCCACGTCGTTCATCACTTAAATGGTGGACGCGCAACCCAATGAATCAACAAGTTGAAGTTTATCACGGGCAAATGCACAATAAATTTGGGTACACAATTTCAACCACCCTATTTCACAATGACGGCTACCGGGCAGGGGAAACAGAATTAAGGGGTAGAGTTAGTGGATCATTATATTTTAAATCACAAAAGTTTAACCGTTTGAAAACAGGTATTGGGTATAATTATCAAGCACAAAAGGCGGGTAATTTTCTAATTTGGGAGAGTGCTGATTTAGGTTACACACCGAGCGGAGGAGCTGATACGAGCAATGTAGCTTCCACACTGACCTATAATTTTGGGCAACGCTTATTTTTAGACCCGTATATAAAATTTACCGATAAACATAACAATAAGCACAGTTTGAAAACGAGAATGTATTTTGCTGAGAATGTTAACCTAAATAATATATCCCAAAGTAATGGTGCCGTAATTTATTTTTCAGATTATCAATTTCAAAAGCAATACAGCAACGATTTCACCCTTACAACGGGTATATCTAATATCTACAATGTGGTAAAATCAAATTTATTTGGTGATCACACCTCTAATAATGTCGCCGTTTATGCACAATTTGAAAAGAAGATTGGGGAATTGGACATCACAGCAGGTGTTCGTGCTGAATATTTTGAAATGGATGGTAAACGAGGGGATACTGACTTCCTAATCTCAAAAAAAGATTCAACAGTGATTCCCGTTTACCCCATACTTAGAACAGGGTTGCATTATCAGGCAGCAAAATACACTCACTTGCGAGCTTCATTTGGTCAAGGAATCCGTTATCCAGCCGTAGCGGAAAGATATACTCAGACCTCTGTAGGTGCCTTAAATGTCTTTCCTAACCCAACCCTTAGACCAGAAATTGGCTGGTCGGCAGAAATTGGTATAAAGCAAGGCGTAAAAATTGGCGAATGGAAAGGAATGTTAGATGTTGCTGCTTTTGTAAACCAATACAGCAACATGATGGAGTTTTCATTTATTTACTTCAACCCAATTTCTCAGATGCCATTAAACCCAATTAACCCTACACCTGAAGACATTCAGTTTTTAACAAATGGGCAATATAATGTCGCAGATTGGGTCGGGTTTCAGGCGCAAAATGCCGAAAAGGCACGCATTACAGGCCTCGATATTTCATTCAATTCTAGCGGAAAACTAGGTCCAGTAGAATTAATTTCGCTAATCGGTTATACTTATATGAATCCAATCTCACTAAATAATGATCCTTTATACGTAGCGAATTACTCAGATTCAACTACTAATATGCTAAAATATCGATTCAAGCATTTAGCAAAAGCAGATATTGAAGCCAATTACAAAAAAATTAGCCTTGGTTTCTCCTGCCGATATTCAAGTTTTATGAGAAACATTGACCGAACTTTTGAAGATGATTTAGACCCTTCTTTAACATCTGAGGTATACATTCTTCCTGGATTAACCGCATATCGCCAACAATATAACAAAGGCAATCTGGTTTTTGATGTTCGATTTGGTTTTAAAATCAATGATCAATATCGAATTGGTCTTATTGCTAATAATATATTAAATGCTGAATACACCACCCGACCAGGAGATATTCAACCCCCGAGAAATTACATGGTTCAACTTCAAATGAAATTCTAGTGAAGGTTCTCGGCATTATTCCCGCACGCTACAGCTCAACTCGATTTCCAGGGAAACCCTTAATTGACTTGAAAGGAAAATCTATGATTCAACGGGTTTATGAAGGCGCCTTAAAATCATCTAAGATAGCTTTGCTGATTGTGGCTACCGATGATGAGCGTATTGTTAAAGAAGTGCTGCGTTTTGGAGGAAATGTAGAAATGACAAAAAATACGCACCAATCTGGAACCGACCGTTGCGCCGAAGTAGCGGCAAGGCATCCAGGTTTTGATGTCATTATCAATATTCAGGGTGATGAACCATTAGTTGATCATCGGCAGTTAGACCTATTGATTAATGCGTTCCAAGATTCTTCAGTTAAGATTGCAAGCATAGCAACAAAAAAAATAAGCACTGAAGAACTATCAAACCCAAACCGAATAAAGGTGCTCCTCAAAAATAACAATGACGCTTTATATTTTAGTAGGAATCCCATTCCATATACCCAAAGTGTTGGAACAACTCATTTTAATTTTCTGCGACATATTGGCTTATATGCCTTTTCCACCGAAACACTTATTGAGATTACTGCCTTAACACCGACACCTCTTGAAAAAGCTGAATCTTTAGAGCAACTCCGCTGGTTATTCTATGATTATGCCATTCGGATTGTCGAAACAGAAATTGAAACGCCAAATATTGATTCTCCTGATGATGTTGATTATGTGATTAGCTGTTTGTAGAATTTCATTTTTAAATTAATTTTCACGAACTTTGACACATGAAGGCTTTTGATGAAATTCTTGTTCAACTTATTATTCAGCACGATTGTGTCGTGATCCCTGAATTTGGAGGTTTTGTAAGCAAGGCCATTTCGTCTAAAATTGATTTTGATAAAGGCAGCATGTCGCCACCTTCTAAACAATTGCTTTTTAATGTTCAACTGATTAGCAATGATGGCTTGTTAAATGCTAGCATTGCTTCGATAAACCAACTAAGCTACTTGGAAGCGAGCGAGGTAATTCGCTCCAAAGTAAGTGAGTTTAAAGATGACTTGAAAACCGGCAAGAAAATAACAATCAATAAAGTAGGGACATTACAATACAACCAAGAAGGTGTATTGATTTTTGAACAAGATCGTTTTTTTAATTTTCTCTTAGCTTCCTATGGCCTAAGCCCAATAAAATTTATTGAAGCAAAGCCTATTTCTACCAAAAACAAAATAGATAGAAAAAATAATGTTTGGAAATATGCAGCTGCGGCATGCTTGCTACCAATTGCCTTTTATTCATTATGGATTCCATTGAAAACAAATGTTTTGTCTTCTAAAAGAATTTCTATTAATGACCTTAATCCTTTCCATCAAAAAAGGAAAATTAATTATGTGAAAAATCCGCTTAGCATTTCAGAAGAAAGTGCGATAGTAATCGATGAATCAATAGAAGAACAATATAGTCGAGCCGATCTTACCCTTGACTATTGGTACTACGAATATGATGGGCAA
The DNA here is from genome assembly GCA_044353285.1 of Crocinitomicaceae bacterium. GTDB lineage: Bacteria > Bacteroidota > Bacteroidia > Flavobacteriales_D > Crocinitomicaceae > UBA952. Next base: position 9,486 of record JBILCD010000081.1, read on the forward strand.
AAACAATTCACCATACTGAACGAACCTAAAGAGATAGAAATCATCGATGCCGAAGATAAAGAAGTCATCGTTGAAGATGTAATCGTTCCAGATATACCAAATCAAATTGACATTATAACCCCGTTTACATACAATTGTATTGCAGGATGCTTCTCTAATTATACCAATGCTACTAGATTAGTTAAGGAATTAAAAGAAAAAGGATATGATGCAAGCATTTTACCCGGGGGTAAATTGTACCAGGTTTCTTTAGGTGGTGGATTTTCAAGGGAAGCAGTGTATTCTATAAAAGCAAACGCGGATCAAGATAGTATTCCTGTTTGGATTTTACATTGACATTTACCAATGACTATTTCTTTAAAGGCTTTGCGATTGTCTAAATTTTAAAATATCAGCATCTCCCGACCCTTTTAAAAATATCCTCCCCCTTAATCCCCCTCTAGAGGGGGAAACTTAAGACTACATTTTGGTGCAAAATAAAAGAATTTTAGTTTATTCACGAATGCCTTAGCTTAATTTAAGTTCCAAATTATCAGATTGGAAGAAGGTGAGATAATCATTTTCATTTCGAACTTTCTTCTACGATCTTAATTTCATCTTCCGTCCGTTAACACCTCCCGGGATCACGCGTCCATTCAGACGCGTAATCTAAGTATGCTTTT
>JBILCD010000243.1:0-3385 GCA_044353285.1 Crocinitomicaceae bacterium
TTTTACAGATACCAGTATTTATACCATTCAGATTGGAACCAATAGTATGAAAGAAACCTCCGATAGTGAATTTGATCTTTACCCTAATCCAACAACAAAGCAAATAAATTTAATGGTAGATAGTAATTTGCTTGGTTCAGTTTACACTGTTTATGACAACACGGGGAAATTAGTTTTAACAGGAAAAATAAATGCTGAAAATACAAGCGTTGATTTGGGAAATTTATCGGCAGGTCTTTATTTATTCCGAATGGGAGAAAATTTCACACAAACAATTAAGGTAATAAAGGAATAAGCCGAATCGCTAACAGCCCACAAGCGCAACCCGAAAAAGGTATGCGCCTATTTGCAAATCGTTAGGCTAATTATGACCAGAGTAGCCATATTGTAAATTTGTTATATATTTGATAGTATCAAATGATAGTATCAATATATGAGCCCTCCTTATCAAATCACTCCTGAAATATTAAAACTGATTGCTTCTATTTCTGAAAAAATAGGTCAGATAAATGCGAAATTTCTAGATAAACCATCCCCAAAACTTCGAAAGGAAAATAGAATAAAAACTATTCATTCTTCCTTAAGTATCGAAGGTAACACACTCACTGAGGAACAGATCACTGCATTGATAGAGAATAAGAGAATCATTGGTCCAGAAAAGGAGGTTAATGAGGTTTTGAACGCTATTGCAGTTTATAATCAACTAAAAACATTCGATCCAATCTCTTCAAAATCATTCTTAAAAGCTCACGAGAACCTTATGAAAGGTTTGGTGGCAGATAACGGAAAATACCGCAATAAAGGGGTTGGAATTATGGCCGGTGATCGAATTGCACATATGGCACCACCTGCTGATAATGTGTCATATTTGATGAATGATCTATTCGATTATCTTAAAAAATCAAAAGAGATATCTCTAATAAAGAGTTGTGTTTTCCATTATGAAATGGAATTCATTCATCCCTTCATTGATGGTAATGGCAGAATGGGAAGATTATGGCAAACCTTGATTTTGATGAAAGAATATCCTGTCTTTGAATTCATTCCTTTCGAAAATATAATACATAAAACCCAAAGTGAATACTATCATGCACTTTCACAAAGTGACAAATCGGGCAGCTCAACCCCTTTCATTGAATATATGCTCAAGGTGGTTAATGATTCGTTGTATACTATGCTTGATTTCAAAAGTAGAGTTATGTCAACAGAAGATCGCTTAACCTATTTTTCTGAAATATGTGAATCTGAATTCAGTCGAAAAGATTACATGAGCGTTTTCAAAGAAATTTCCTCGGCAACGGCAAGTCGTGATTTGAAACAAGGCGCAGAACAAGGCTGGTTTGAAAAGGAAGGAGATAAAACAAAGACGATTTACAGAATAATAAAATAGCCATAACAGCCCACAAGCGCAACCCGAAAAGTGTATGCGCCTATTTGCAAACCGTTAGGCTTTGAAAAAACCCCATACTTGTTTAACTCGCAATTAATTACGAACTTTGTGTTTGTGAATATCAAGCAATACATAGAAATTAACTCAGAAAAGCGATTTGGCAAGCCAATTATTATAGGAACACGTATTTCTGTAGCTGATGTTTTAAATTGGCTGGCAAATGGAATGTCCAGAGAAGAAATTATTTTAGATTTTCCAGAATTAAGTAATGAGCAAATCAATGCATGCTTATTTTTTGCTGCATCCAAAGAAGGTCATTTAGGAATAGCATCATGAAACTGCTGTTTGATCAAAATATTTCACACCGCATATTAAATCACATTCAAGATATATTACCTGAGGCTAAACAGTTAAGAGATTTAGGCTTGGAAAACAATTCAGACAAACAGATCTGGGAATATGCAAAAAAAAGCGCTTATATAATTGTCACTTTTGATGGTGACTTCTATGATTTCTCCTTAGTGTGGGGACACCCGCCTAAAATAATTTGGATTAGAACGTACAATCAGACCACAAAAAATGTGGGAGAAATAATTCGCAAGTACATAGACAAAATACAAGACTTTCAAAATGATAATGATCTCGCTTGTCTGGAAATAATTAACGTAAGTTAACACACCCTAAGTAAAAAAGGCGAAATATTTCCATTGACATTTGAAAAGCTTACGATTATTGAATCGCACCGCGGAGTAGCACCTTAAGTAATTAATAGTAACTTTAAAAATCGGCTCCTTCGCCAAACTCGAAACGGTTATAGTAATGAATAAACCATTAGCTGAATTCAGAATGAAGCAAATTAAATTTTTATTGATTTTTTTGGGCTTAACCTTATCGGGATGCAACCTTTTTTTTGGAATACGTAATCTAGAGCCCCAAACTACCGATTCTGTTATTAAGTATGGACGAAAAGTTGGCTATATCACAAACGAACAATTCTATTTTATTGATTCTTCAAAAATTGAAGAAATTTGGCGAGGCGCCTTTCCAAAAGCTTTTATTTATAATTCATCAGGAGAATTAGTCCAACACTTAAGTTGTTTTGCAACAGGCCCTGATGATTTAGAATGGTTTTTCAGTAAAAGTAATCATAGCGCTGTAAATGACACTATTAAGCATCTTTTAGGAAGTGATACTATCATAAATATTGCTCCTAAATTTGATAAATTAAAGAACAACATATATTCAAACGGAGGAAAGGTAGAATTTCCAGCATCGAAATATTACGTTTTGTATTTCTGGTCTAAAAGCTTTGGAAAAATTAATAAAAAAATTGCTGTTCCCATGGAGCAATACATAATAAATCACCCCGAATACGCTTCATCTTTTATTAAAATCAATTGTGATTATATGAAATCTTGGGGAGTGACAAAAAAAGATATTAATTGATCCTTACTAAAATACACGCTAGCGGAAAACGTTAGGCTGCAATTATTAAAAATGACAATACGAGAATATAAAATTGAGGACAAGGACAAATGCCTTGAAGTATTTAAGAGCAATTGCCCAAAATTTTTTGACAAAAGCGAGCTTGAAATGTTCGACAAATGGCTTGACCATCAAATAAGTGAAAATCCTGTTTACCAAAGTCCAGCGTATACGAATTCCGAGAGAGATGCTTACTACGTTATTGAGGTTCCAGAATTCGGAATTATTGGTTGTGGTGGATTTTACATTGTTAAAGAACTCAACGAGGCCAGACTTGCTTGGGGAATGATTAACGCTAAATTTCATAGAAAAGGATTTGGGACAGCACTTTATAATTACCGCAGTGACATTATTAAGAGCGATTGGCCAAATCATGTTCTTACACTGGGGACAAGTCAACATACATATTCGTTTTATGTGAAAATGGGATTGACTGTTACTGCAATACTGAAATCTGGATATGGTGAAGATCTTGACAGATATGACATGAAGATATAACTGCAACTAAGA
>JBILCD010000082.1:0-10125 GCA_044353285.1 Crocinitomicaceae bacterium
AGCACATCCTTGGTTGACCATCCAAAAATAAAAGTGGTCGAAATGTAGTTCAGGACCTTTAGTCGTTGGCTGTTTGCTAGACGTATTATCTCATTGGTGCCTTCCACATTGCTTCCGCGCATGGCTTCGTAATCCAGCAGGTAATTCACCAATGCTCCGTTGTGGTAGATCGTATGAATATTCTTCGACAAAAAATCCCAGTCTTGTTCATTCAAACCCAAATGACGGCCATCCAAACTACCGCATACCACAGAGACTCTGGTCACAAATTCATTCAACAAAATCTCGCTACACCCGATGGTTAAAAAAGCTTCTTTTAGGCGCTGAAATCCCGCGTGTGTGTCTTTCGAACGAACAAGAACCACGATATCATCATGCTGCTGTTCGAGCAGACTTTTGATCAAGAAAGGACCGAAAAATCCTGTGCCGCCTGTAAGTAAGATCTTTCCTTCACCATCTCCACTTAAAAAGTGTTCAGGTTTATCTGCCTTTTGTTCCAATAACGAATCCCGGATCATTAATTTCCGTTCGATCTCACCATATTCCGCATTGATCCTAGCCAGTGAACGTTTGAACCTGAATCGGGCCATGCGACTGGTGATACTGAGATCATACAGAATATCATACAATTCAGCAACGGCTATTTTTTGAAGGATTCTCAGATCGACTTCTTCAGCCAGATCTTCAAACCGGAAACGTACAATAAGTTCCTTCAGATCATGTGCAAATTCAGCGAGTTTCAAAGAATCCAATCCTGAATCGCCCAAAGTGGACGTTTCACTCCCTGTCAAACCATAAAGGGAAAACAAGGTATCTATTTCAGCATTCGAGTTCAGTCTTTGATAAGAATCGTCTTTGGTTTGATGTGTTGATTTGCATTCGTATAGCACCTCAAATTCACCGGCTTCGAGCATGCGTTTATTTTCCAGTCTTCGGATCTTTCCGGAACTAGTTTTCGCGACATCTCTTGCCAAGACTGCGATCGCTCGTTCGACCGGAATACCCAGCAAACTAACAGCCCGGTTATTTATATGCTCAAAATCAGGCAGATTACGCTTATTCTTTATGCCTATAACAACTGTAAGTCCTGTCCCGTCTTTCGATCCAACTGAAAAAGCCGAAACACAGCCTTTACGAACATGTGGATCTTCTTCAAAAAGGGACTCAACATCCTGAGGGTAATAATTCTGACCACGAATGATTATCATGTCCTTAATTCTTCCGCAAACGTATAGTTCATCATCTTGAACAAACCCCAGATCACCGGTGCGTAGCCACTGCCGTTCATCCCCTACCATTGTTGCGTGAAATATCTCTTCCGTTTTTTCCGGATTGTTCCAATATCCGTTTCCTTTACTGGAACCATTAACCCAGATCTCCCCCACTTTGCCGTTATCCAGCTCATAGGGTTCATTATCTACATTAGCGATCTTTACAACTGTATCTCCAAGCGTCTTTCCACAACTCATTAAAGCAATTCCTTCTTGAGAGCCGGAAGATCCAATAAGCTTTAATGCATTTCCTTCCTTTAAGGATCCGGAATCAAAATAGTGGATTGCTCTACCATAATTGCTTACTGCAAGCGTATTCTCGGCCAAACCATATGCAGTAAATGAAGCTTCAGGATGAAGGCCATAGGCCTTGAATTTTTGAATGAATGATGAATAAACAGTAGGTTTTACGGGTTCAGCTGCATTCATTACGAAGCGAAGAGAACTGAGGTCCAATGTTTCGAGTACCTCATCACTAATTTTTCCCTCCTGAAGGCAGTAATCAAATGCAAAATTAGGAGCAGATGTAGCTGTTCCTTTATACTTAGTAATGGTTTCTAGCCAAAGAGCCGGTTTCAAAATAAAATCTGTAGGCGAAAAACCATAAGTGGTTCCCCCTTTTAATGCAAAGAACAAGTAGTAACCTATCAAACCCATGTCATGGTATTGTGGCAACCATGACACGCCGATTGGTGTGTGATCAACGACGTTATTGCAATTATCCAGCAGGTTATCGTGTGTAATGATCACACCTTTTGGCTCACTGGTTGATCCTGATGTATATTGTAAAAAAAGTATTTCCGAAAATGCTTCTTCGAAGGATTGCGGATCCTCATTTCCGATTTCATCCGTTGCAATCCATTTAACCTTATCAAAAAGACCTAAATCGCTCTTCCCTTCGGTTTTGATACGCCCCAGGTTGATCTGTGCCGATAATTGATACGTTCGGGTCGTTAAGATCGCATATGCGCCACAATCATCACAGATCAATTTCATTTTTCGAATGGCCGCTTCAAATCCATTCGCTGAAGGCGGATAAACAGGGACCGGAATTAATCCCAAACGCACACACGCAAAGAATGAACAGACCATTTCCAATCCGGGAGGATAGACTAATAAAACCCTGTCTCCCTGTTTTAGATCATCGTTATTATAAATATGTGCAGCGATATTTTTTGAACGAAGATCAAACTCACGATAGGTATACGATTCTTTTACCTCACCTTTGATATCCAGAAACACGTACAGGAGTTTATCCGGATGTATTGAGATTTTTTGATCTAATTCAGAGAGGATAGATTTCATCATATTAGTAAGTCAAGTTCAGAAGATATTATTTCAGACAGACATTGTTGATCCAATTCTATGTTAAACGAACGACAATTAATAGCAATTGCTCCAATTAGATCACTTTTCAGTTCAGGTATTAAAATTTGCCAGTTTTCGAAATCAATTTCACCTGCAAATGTATTCAAAATTGTAGCTACTGAATCATTTTTAAATTTCACTTCAATATGTTTCAATGGTGATGATAATCCACTTCCAAGTCCTTTAAAAAAGGATTCCTTAACTGTCCATATTTTCAAAAACATTTCTTTTCGTTTGTCTTCACGACACTGCGATAAACTAAATTGTTCCCTATCAGAAAGAATCAAATTAGAGAGTTTGGAAATTACTACGGGACGATGTAGCCATTCGATATCAATTCCTATTTCCCCGAGTGTTGTTATCGCTATTACAAAAATATCTTCTGTATGAGAACAGTTGAAATAGAGTTTCTCATTTGCAATAAAGGGTTTTCCATTAGTTCCGTACCCTATTTTAAGATTCTCGATAGGCAGATCCAGAAATTCTGACGCCAACTTTTTAAGGTAAAAGCGGCAGACAACAAAAGTATTCCGGTCTTGAACATTATAGAAAGATGACGATCTGTTAAGTTCATGTTCATCAAGATTAAGGTCCATCCAATCCTTGTATAGAATTTGAACGGAACCTGTAAAAAAATAAATTTTATTTTGACTTTTATTCAACTGTATTGTGGTTTGTACTACTAATTTAAAAATCTATCTGTAATATAGCATTAATTATTACTTTTATTCATCTTCGCTTTTAACTTTGCCTAACTATGAACTCAGCAGAATTTGATAAAGCTATAAAGATCCTTCAACCATACGCAATACGGAATCCATATTACGCCATAAGCCAATTGATCTTGACCATTCTTATGTTATATTTTGGAATTTTATTAAGTTATTATTCCATTCTCAATTCAAATTTCTGGATATTAGTTGTTTCAATCCCAATTACCGTAGCCTTCATGTGCAGAAGCTACGTCATAGAACATGATTGCGGACACCAAAGTTATTTTAGATCGGCCAATTTGAACGATCTTACAGGCAACATAATTGGGTTTGGGATAATGATACCTTATTCCATGTGGAAATTTATTCACAATAGCCATCATATGCATGTTGGAAATCTTGACAAACGCGACTTTAATCCCGAGATTTGGACGATGACGATCACTGAATTTCGAAATGCTTCCAGGATAAAACGAACCTTGTATACATTCATGCGATCACGATTTGCAAGGTTGATCATAGTACCAACGGTCAATTACGGCTTGGCATGCCGATTGATCCATCCAAATTTCAATAAAAAAGCTATCTTTTCGGTTCTAACACACAATATTTTATACCTTTTATTATTCTGGCTCATAATCTCGAAGATTGGCTTTGTATCCGTCTTTATTATTTTTTTCCTTCCTTTAATATTGTTCTTTGGGATTGCAGCATTTACTTTTTATGGGCAACATCAATTCGAAGATACCTATTGGAGATCTGACGAGGAATGGAATTGGAAAGAAGCAACAATGTATGGAGCTACTGATCTTCAATCGCCTGTTTGGTTCAGGTGGCTAATAGGAAATGTGGTTTGCCACACAGCACATCACATCCATTTCCAAGTTCCTTTTTATCGCCTTCATGAGGCACAAGAAGCTCTCAATAACGAATTTCATTTTAAAAAGATCTCGATAACTGAAGTTTGGCATTTACTCGGATTAGGCCTCTGGGATGAAGAAAAACAAAAGTTGGTTCCAATTAAAAATGCTAACAAATAGTTTAAATGAATATGTTTTCTGTCAGAAAATCAACCAAATTTCATGGTAATGCCAATTTTAATGTATTAATATACATCCTGCTGATCACGTCGATTTTGATCACTTTTTACGGAATAAATTACCTTATCATTTTTCTAAGCAGCAGTTTACTTCATCTGCTTATCGAAACAGGTTTAACCATAAGTAATATCCGAAAAGGAAGCACTTATTTGTTTGGCCGTAAACTTTCCAAGCCCGGTGAGATAATCCTTCGCTCTTTTGTTGAAGGCCCAGCTTTCTGTGTCCCTGCTTTTTTCATTGCTGATCAGTTCATTGCCGGCAATGTCTTGCCTGCTTTGATAAGCGCAACAATTATTGTGGGCATTGCTGCATTCTATTTGGCTTATTCAGATAATTTTCAACTTAGAAAAGTAAAAACGGACGATGATGTAATCATCATTAGAAGGGCCATGACAAAACCCAAGTCTGTCATGTTACTCGCATTGATCAATACAATCTGTATTTCAATGATGTTCTTAATTCCTTTAGATTCACGTTCTCACGCATTCGCATACCTACTCTCTTATTCACTCTTCGTGGTTTTATTCTATTTCATCAATTACAACATGAAAGTTCGGTATATAGAACTTTATGATCCGAAGACAATGTCATATAAAAAGCCTGGTGTTTTGATGCAAGTTGGGGGACTACTATATGACAGTGCTTATGAAATGGCTTTGCTTATTTCTCCGGCTTATTGGATCCCATATTACATGGGGATTTTTTCTTAGAATTAACTGTTTTTTTTGAATGTGGAGAATTAGTTAAGAACTTATCAAAGAACTATAACCATTCTATACCGTCAAAAACGAATAAAACGGTAAATTAGATATATTTTGCCGTTTACTCTAATTTGAAATACTATTTTACCGCCTAAAAGCCATCATACTATATATTTTATGATTTTTACCGTTTATTTAATGTAGTATATTTACAAAAAAGATAATTATGTCCGAATTTCTTTATCAGATAAATCCAGACCGTGTTAAACCCTGGAATGAATTACCAGAATTACCAATTCGAAATGAACTGATTGATTCTATTCCGATATTAAAAAAACTTGGAGATGCGAAAGCAGCGCTTGCCAAACTTCAAGGAAGAAGTGTTGTCATCCCAAATCAAGGAATGTTAATTAATTCAATTAGCTTGCAAGAGGCGAAAATATCATCTGAAATAGAAAATATTTTTACTACTGATGACGAACTATACAAAGCATTTAGTGATGGGCAAAACGAAGCAAGCGGTGCTTCAAAGGAAGTATTGAGATACCGAGAAGCACTTTGGTCAGGATATAATTATCTTTCGAAAACACAACTATTCAATCAAGAATACTTCCTTCAAATTTTTCAAGAAATTAAACAAACAAAAGATAAAATAAGGCCTCCCTTTCTTGAAACTTCTATAAAACAAGGGGGTACGGGACCAAATGCTGGCAAAGTAATTTACACGCCGCCACGAGGAGCAGGTGTGATTGAAAAGAAATTATCAAACTTGATAGATTTTTTGAATGATGATGAAACATATAATATGGATCACCTCATTAAAATGTCAATCGCACATTTTCAATTTGAAGCAATTCACCCCTTTCGTGATGGAAATGGTAGAATAGGCAGAGTTTTCAACATCCATTATTTGACAGCTAAAGGTTTATTAGATTTTCCAATTCTATTTTTAAGCCGATATATTCTCGATAACAAAACCGATTATTACGCTGGACTACAAGGAGTTTCACAAAGAGGAAATTGGGAAGAATGGATTCTCTTTATGCTTAATGCAATTGAACATACCTCGAAGATTACGTACCATAAAATAAACGAGATCATTTCGGTTAAAGACACAATATTAGACTACATTAAAAAGGAAGGTAAGTTCCTTAATACCAACGAATTGACAGAGTTCATCTTTAACCAACCTTATACAAAAGTTAACCAACTAGTTGAGCAAAGCATATATGCTGAAAAAACAGCAAGGAAATACCTGAATGAGCTTTGCAACATGGGAGTTCTAGAGAAAAAAACAATAGAGGGAAAACATTATTATCTTAACCTCGAATTATACAGGATTCTGTCAGAATAACATGCCTAGTTCAAACTTTTGAATTTTTCTAATAATGTAGTAAATACAAGGAATAGAACTACATTTAATCATAAGGTAATCCGCTTGGGGTGTGAACAATAAAAAAGCCCCAAACCTATACACAATGGGGCTTTTAACCTGTTTTGTGACCTCGTAAGGATTATTCCATGATCCAAAGCGTTTTGGGCTAACCCAAGCATGGAACCCCAACTGCTCTGCAGTTGTAGAGTTTTTCCTTTTAAATTGCTTTTTAAAGTAAACTTTGAACAGTTTTGACGGATTATGCTGTGCATGAACCGTTTCGTTTTGGGCTTACCCAAGCATAGAACCCCAACTGCTTTGCAGTTGTAGGTTTTTTCATTTTAAATTGCTTTTTAAAGTAAACTTTAATCGCTTTAAAAGGAAAAACCCCGACTTATTTAAGTCGGGGTTCCTTTTGTGACCTCGTAAGGATTCTAACCTTAAACCTCCACAGCCGTAATGTGGTGCTCTATACAGTTGAGCTACGAAGCCGATTAGCAATTCACTAACTCGACAAAGTTAGGTATAAAATCAATTTTCACAAAGTAATCGTTAAGGTTATTTTTAAAGAAAATTGGTCACATTAAAATGCGCAACCTAAATATAAATAAACCCCTTTGCCTCCCTCGTTATTGACAGCAAAATCAAGTCGAGTCCAGACATCTTTTTTAGGGAATAATAAATATTGTACACCTGCTCCACCAGCATATTTTAAATGTTTGGAAGTAATATTTGTTGCTTTATCGTACACCATTCCTGTTGAAGCAAAAACGGCTAATCCAAATTTTTTCGCAAAGAATAAAGGAAGCATTCTGTATTCCGTTTGTAAACTGATATAGTTTTTATCTCGAAATCGCCCAAAATAGTACCCTCGCATCATCATATCACCTCCCAACATAGCATATTGATTAAAAGGGGCATCACCGAGGGTAAATTGCCCAACAGACTGGATAGCCAACACATTCCTTTTTCGAATTGGATAGAAAAACCTGAAATCAGTAAAAACAGAACTGAAATTTTCAATACTTCCGAGTCCTTTTCGGTAGTTTATTATCGCTGTTTCAGCAAATAGTCCTTTACGGACGTTGAGCACATTATGCCTATTATCATATACCAAGCCCAACCCAACTCCGAAATTATTGGATCCGTTATAACCCGTAGGACTTAAAAGGGAAACATCATTCGAATAGGATTTGAAATTGACGCGACTTAAACTTTGAAAATCCAATTCTAAGCCCAGATAAAAATTACCCCAAATATTTCTAAGAAAGCGTTCTTTCCAACTAAAAGCAAAGGCTTCAACAATAGCAATTTTTTCTTTGGAACTGTTGTACCCTATCCCGTGGTAGGAAAGCGGAAAACTCTGAGTTTTTAACTTACCCAAAAAAAACCAAGCGTTTTTATTGGAATAAAGAGCATGTTCAATGATTGCACCGTACTGTTTTTGCGTAGTTAAAAAAGTGAAAATACTCACTTCAGAAAGCCGATTGTTGGTATCCCTTTTTGCATATCCAACCAGAACAGAACTTGCACCAAATTCCCATTTAGTTTCGGGAGAATATGCTATTATTGGATAAATAAGGTTTTGTGGTTTTGATTTCTCTGTGGAATCCTTTATAAACTTATTAATATATCGGACGACAAAATTAGGTTTGCCTTCTTGACAGAAAACTGCTTGGGAAAGCATAATGAAAAAGAAAAGCCCAATTGTTTTTAGCATGCGTAAAAATATAAACTAAAAGGAATATACCATCAAGTTAGAAAATAATTTAAGCATCGAATTAATTTATTGCAGTCGTCGCTTTACTTTCTTTCTTTTTAATAAATGGAGCCATATTATTCCTTAATTTTGACGCACCTCTTACATTGTCACTTTTATCATGCGCTACAACCTATCTGAAATCAACGAACTAATTCGCAATCGAAGAACCATCTATCCTGAGCAATTTACGGAACGTAAAATCCATAAAGAACAAATAGAATTATTATTAAATAATGCCCAATGGGCCCCTACTCATGGTAACACGCAACCATGGCGGTTTAAGGTGTTTACAGAATTGGCGTTGGAAAGATTAAGTACTTTCCTAGGTGAAGCATACCTGGCCACTACGCCCAAAGAGCAGCAAAATGACCTTAAACTTGCCAAATTAATAAAACGTCCACTCAGTTCATCAGTAGTAATTGCCATCTGTATGGAACGTCAAAAGGAAGAACGCATCCCAGAGATCGAGGAAATTGAAGCTGTTGCCTGTGCTATTCAAAATCTACATTTGAGTTGCACCGCCTATGGTTTAGGTGGGTTTTGGTCAACACCGAAATTAATCTATATGCCTATTATGAATGAATTTTTATCAATCGGAGAAAAAGATAAATGCCTAGGTCTGTTTTATATTGGATACCCTTCAATTGATTGGCCTTCTTCCCACAGAAAACCATTGGAATACAATACAGAATGGATATCTTCGTAAACATATTAATTTATGAAATGCCTCTAATTACTGCAGTATGATGCGCTCGTTTATTCGAATCTTTCTTATTTGTATTTGCTTTTCGATTTCGTTTTACAGCTATTGTCAACTTGGCGATGAAAAGAAATTCCCTTCTTATTTTGGCGTACAAGCGAAGGTGGTGATACCAAGTAATGTTACTGGTAATGGCCCAATAACGGTTTCAAAAAATGGGTTTACGAGTACAATAACACAAAATATAGGTTATTCATTTGGCGGCACAGTAAGAGCAGGGATCACAAAATTAATTGCCTTTGAAACAGGAATAAATTTTACACAACGTAATTTCTCGATTCAAATGGACCTTCCAGACTCCGCTATTACCGGAACAAATACCATGGGATTCATTCAGTATGATATTCCATTAAATGCATTAATTTATATTAAACTCTCAAAACGTTGGTTTGCAAACGCGTCTATTGGTATGGCTGTTGGTTTTAAACCCACTAATATTGGTGTTATAAATTATCCTGGAGGACTGCACACCATAACGCATACCGGTTATGTGAAATCTAAAATTGGATTAGACATTAATGGGAATTTTGGAGTGGAATATCGAACTAAAAAGAGTGGCATATTTAATTTAGGGGGATCAGTGCGTATTCCACTACAACCTTTATTTCAGTACATTGCCGCTTACTCCAACCAAAGTTATCGTACTGGTGCAATAGCCGATGTTAATGGCTCATATTTAAGCCTCGACTTAAAATACTTTTTACCACTGAAACGTGGCAATGCGGAAATCAAAAAAGGACCAATAGAATAAGATATTAGCAAATAATAGTTCCTTTCGAAAACAAAAAAACACCCAAGATTAATAAAACTTAACTCTTTTTTGAAACGCTCTTTAATTGGGCCAATATTTCATTTGGACCCGCCCCGGTTTCCATTTTAAATGCCGCGTAAAAGGGGTTGTAGGAAGAAAAACCACATTCCTTCGCCAATGCATCCATGGTATTCTTAGAAAGATAATCTTCCTGCATTTTATTGATTGCATGAAAAACGCGGATTTTAGATCGGTAGCTTACAAAGCTACTATCTGAATGGTATTTAAAGAAATAAAGTAAATAGGTTCTTGGGATGTTTAATT